>DASUFM010001002.1:0-2188 GCA_036274535.1 Blastocatellia bacterium | reverse complement strand
CGCTCGCTTCAATCAATAGCCGGGCCAGTTGCGTCTTTGCGGGACCGATCGCCGAAATCGAATCGCTGGAGCGGCGCCTGACGACGGAACAGATCGCTTTTCGGCGTCTGGACGTGAAGCACGCCTATCATTCGCAGGCGGTCGATCCGCTGCTTGAAGACATCATGCGGCTTGTAGAGGGAACCAGTCGCCAACTTCCATCGATTCCCTTCATCTCCGGCTTGACAGGCCGCTGGATCGGGGCCCAGGAAGCGATCGCCCCGTCATATTGGGCCGAACAGATGCGCCGCACATCGCGTTTCGCAGATGGCCTGGATCAATTGGCCGCGGAATCATTCTCCGTCTTGATCGAAGTCGGCCCGGGCCAAACGCTGACCCCGTTAGTTCGCCAACATCTGGGCCGTAACCGCTTGATCCTTCCCACGCTGCCGCCTGCGCGAAGCGCATCTTCCGCACGGGTGGCGGCGCTGAACTCGTTGGGAAAGTTATGGCAGGCCGGGGGCGAGATCGATTGGGCGGCGTTCTACGAGCGCGAAAAGCGCCATCGCACGCCTCTGCCAACCTATCCGTTCGAGCGTCGTCGCTACTGGATTGAGGCGCTTACTGCTCGCGCGGCCGATGGAAGACTCGACGCCACGGCTCCTGACGCCGATTCTGCGCTCATACCGCCGGCCGGCGCTTCCATTCCCGCCGCGGAAAAACATGCGCTGCGGCGTGAAGGCATGTCACAGGCGTATGTTGCGCCGCGCCATGAATTGGAGGAGTCGCTGGTCAAAATCTGGAGCGATGTTCTGCGCGTTGAAGGCATAGGCGTTGACGATAATTTCTTCGATCTGGGTGGCGACTCTTTGATGGCGACGCAGATACTTTCGCGCATACGTGACGTGGCGGCGGCGGAGATTTCCCTGCAGGACGCGCTTACTAATTTGACCGTCGCCGATCTGGCCGTGGCGATCGAGAGCGCGCGCGGCGGCGCCGGAACAGCCGCCGCCAAGGCTCCGCCGTTGCGACCGGTCTCGCGCGATCAGGATCTGCCGCTTTCCTATGCGCAGGAGCGTTTATGGTTAATCAGCCAGCTTGCGCCCGAGAGCCCGATGTATAACCTGCCGGCCATTGTCCGTTTGGGAGGGGCGCTTGATGTGGCCGCCCTGGAGCGCAGCTTTAACAATGTCATACGCCGGCACGAAATTCTGCGCACGACCATCCATCTTGTGGATGACCATCCGGCGCAATTCATCGCCCCGTTCGAGGAGCGACCGTTGCTGGCGCACGACTTCAGCGACCGGCCCGAAGGCGAGCGTGAAGCCGCCGCCGAGCGGTTGATCACCGCCCTGGCGCGGAAGCCTTTCGATTTATCACGGGGACCACTTCATCGCATCGCCCTGATACGGTTGTCCCCGACGGATCATATTGTGGCGGTCGTGGCGCACCATGTGATCTCGGACGCATGGTCGATGAACCTGCTGTTTGGCGAGGTTGGCGCATTCTACAAGTCTTTTGTCGAAAATCGTCCCTTCACTCCTTTGGATTTACCCATTCAGTACGCGGATTACGCCCATTGGCAGCGAAGATGGCTGGAAGGGGAGACGCTGCAATCCAGGCTCGCCTACTGGAAACAAAAGCTTGGCGGGGCGCCTGCGACATTGCGACTTCCCACACATGGTTCGCGCCCGGAGCGGAGAAGCTTTCGCGGCGCGCGCCACGCTTTTTCTCTCTCTCCGGAACTATCGGCGGAGCTTTCAGCCATGAGCCGCGCAGAGGGCTGTACGCTTTACATGACATTGCTGGCGGCGTTCAAAACGTTGCTCTTTCGTCTGACGGGGCAGGATGACATCGTTATCGGGGCGCCAATCGCCGGTCGCGACAGGCCGGAAATGGAAAACCTCATCGGTTGTTTCATCAATACGCTGGCGCTTCGCACTGACCTTTCAGGAAACCCGCGTTTCCGCGACCTGCTCCATCGCGTCAGGGAAACGACGCTCGCCGCCTATTCACGGCAGGATCTGCCGTTTGAAAAAGTCCTGGAGGCGTTGCAGATCGAACGCAATTTGAGCCACGCGCCGCTCACGCAAGCGCTCTTCGACTTTATAAACACGCCGGCGGCTCCGGCTCTCGATCTGCCCGGGTTGGCCTTGCAAGCTATGCCAGTCGAGATTAACACCGCGAAGAATGATCTGGTGATAGATAT
>DASUFM010001001.1:0-24127 GCA_036274535.1 Blastocatellia bacterium | reverse complement strand
CGACGCTGGCGACGCTGATGACCGGATGTGTCGCGGGAATCTTCAGCAGCGGACAAGGTGTCTTAATGGTTCGTTAGACTTAAACCTGGAGAACGCAAAGAGCGCAAAACTACCCATGGATTCCTTTGCGCTTTTTGTGTTTCTTCTTTTGCGCTTTTTGCGTTCCCTTAGCTCGACTTTGTCCATTGTGAGATCGGCGCCGGAGCGCCGATCTCACAATGGACAATGTCTCGTTTAACCGTTAATTGCGTGGCGAACCACTTATCCGCATAGGTCGCAAGCGCTTAGTCTCAGGTTAAGTGAGCGGTTAATCGCAGCTTAACCGGCGATATTCGACGCTTGATATTTTTCAACCTCATCATCGAATTACGACATTGAAAAATGGCGCTGACTTTGTCCTTTTTGTGGCGCCGCCCGCCAGCGCCACAAAAAGGACAAAGTCGAGCTTAGGATAGATTTTCAATCATTACAGGCTCGACGTCGTCGGCAAGTTCGAAGCCGAAGACGCGCGAGTAAAAATAGAGTTCTCCGTCGAGCGAGCGTTTGATGTTCGCCGCCTGCCGGAATCCATGCTGTTCGCCCTCGAATGCGATGTACGCCACGGGCAGCCCCTTGGCGCGCAGCGCATTAACCATCATCTCGGCCTGATTGGGCGGAACGATCTTGTCTTCCAGGCCCTGAAAAAAAATCACCGGCGCCGAGAGCCGGTCCGTGTGGTTGATAGGCGAACGCTCGCGATAAAGATCAGCGCGTTCCGGATAAGGCGCGACCAGTTTGTGAGTGTATCGCGATTCGAATTTGTGAGTGTCCACTTCCAGAGCCTCGAGATCACTCACGCCGTAATGGCTCGCGCCGGCTTTGAAAGCGTCGCGGAATGTCAGCGCGCACAATGTGGTATAGCCTCCCGCGCTGCCGCCGGTGATCGCCAGACGATCGCCGTCGACCAGGCCTCGTCGGGTGAGATACTTGGCTCCGTTGACGCAATCGTCAACATCAACGATTCCCCATTCGCCGCTCAAGCGCTCGCGATATTCGCGCCCGTAGCCAGCGCTGCCGCCGTAGTTGACATCGAGCACGGCTATGCCGCGGCTGGTCCAGTATTGAACTCCCAGGCGCAGCGTCGGACTCGTCGCGGCTGTCGGCCCTCCATGGCTCATTACCAGAAGCGGCGGCCGTTCATTTTCCGGCGCGATGAAATCCTTATTGAGCGCCAGATTGCATGGAGGATAGAAGAATCCGTGCGCCGTCAGGCCGTTTTCAGTAGGGAATTCGACGGCCTGCGGAACCGAGATGTAGCCCGGATCAATCTTCAATTCGCTCGAACGGCGAAGAGTCTCAAACCGGTGATTATCCAGATCGAAGCGGATAACGCCGGCCGGTTCGGCGGGCGACGCCGCGATGAAATACGCGGCCCCTGGCGTCGCATGAACGCTTTCAATCCTTGTGAACGGCGTTTCGATCTTTTCGAGAAGGCCTTTCGCCGTATCGAGGATGGCCAGTTTTGAGAATCCGCGCTCGATGTAAGCGCAGACGATCCTGTTCTCCGATTCTAACGCGTAAGTTGACATCCCGAAGACCCATTGCGGCAAGCCGAACTCCGCTTCCATCGGATACAGCGCTTCGATCCTGTCTTCGCGCCAGCGATATAGATTCCACCAGCCGGTCCGGTCGGACACGAAATGAAGTTCGCCCGCCGGCGACCATTCCGGTTGAAAGATGGACTCGGCGACGCCGCCGGCGACGCGAACCGGATTGGTTATGGAGCCGTCCTCATGAATTTCAGCCACCCAGAGTTCCGTCCCATCCCAGGGCATATTCGGATGATTCCATTGCAACCAGGCCAGGCGCGAGCCTTCAGGATTCAAACGAGGCGATGAATAAAAATCGGCGCCGCCGGCAAGCGTTTCCTGCGCGCCGGCTCCGCTCAATGGAATCCCAACGATTTCGTTGACCGCCTCGCGCCCCGTCGCCGCCACTTCCGAATGATCTTCGCGCACGCAGATCATTCGATTTCGCTTCCGATCGATCACTCCGTCGGCGTATCGCATTTCAGCCTCCGGCGTGATCGCCTGAGGATCTACGGCGCCGTCGAAACGATACAGGCGTTGATCTGCGAAGTTCGAGAAATAGATCGCGCCGGCGCTCGCCGTAAAACCGCCGCCCCCGTATTCGTGAACGCGCGTACGGGCGTTGAACGGCGCCGGCGTGAAATCCATTTGCCCATCCGGTGTGTGTTTGACGACCACATATCGGCCTTTTTCCTGCGGCCTGGTCTCTACCCAGTAGACGTCTTTGCCGTCAACCGCGACCTGCATAAGACCAATCGCGCCGGAGACGATCAGATCCGAAGTGATCGGAGATTTCCAGGAACCATAGCGAGAGATTTGCGCTTCAGCCATCTATAACTCTTCCTCCCAAAAAATCGTTTGTAGTTCCGCCTTCAGGCGATTGTCTTGAATTATTGAGACTGACCGCCTGAAGGCGGAACTACAAACTTTCTCGTCGAATTATGCAGTATTACGATTCTTGCAATCAATTAACCGCTGTGCTAGCCTGCGCGACTCGTAAACAGTGAGGCACACTTCATAGCCAGTGTTATAACCATCATTATTTCAACCACTAGCGAAGTTATCCCTGCGACTTTCCCCTATATATGAGACACAGACCGTAAAGCGAAGAAGGTTGTTATGAGCGAAGTTAATGTCTGGGAGACGGTTCTTTCGGCGATCGAAAAGAGGATCAACCGCGAAAGCTTTACAACTTGGTTCAAACCAATAACTTTCATTGGACAGGACAGCGCCACGATCCATCTCGGCGTTCCGGACCCCGTCTTCGAAGATTGGATTCTCAATAATTATCGCGATGTGATGGATGAATCACTGGAGGAGGCCAGCCTGGCCGGTTATTCAATCCAGTTTGAAGTGGCGACGGACTCATCGAAAACCAATTACAAATCAGCGCCGCGACGTGACACGGGCTCTTTATCGGAGCCCGCGGCGCAACCTGCTTTCAATACGCCGGCCGTGCAGTCGGCGCCGGCCATGGTCACGCCGGTAGCCAGGAACATGGCTATTATGGCCGATTCCGAAGCCTCCGAGCTTCCTCTCAATCCGAAATATTCGTTCGAGACCTTCGTCGTCGGATCGTCTAATCAGTTCGCCCATGCCGCCGCGCTGGCCGTGGCCGATTCCCCGTCGAAAACGTATAACCCTCTCTACATATACGGCGGCGTGGGATTGGGAAAGACGCATTTGATGTGCGCCATAGGACATCGGGTCAAAGACCAGAATCGCCACCTGAGGCTGATGTATATCTCGGCGGAAAAATTCATGAATGAATTGATCAACGCCATCAGATACGATCAAACCATGGTGTTCCGCGAAAAATATCGTTCGATCGACCTGTTGTTGATTGACGACATCCAGTTCATCGCCGGCAAAGAGCGGACCCAGGAAGAGTTCTTTCACACCTTCAACGCCCTTTATGACGGGCAGAAGCAGATTGTGATCTCCTCCGACTGTCCGCCCAGGGAGATTCCCACATTGGAAGAACGTCTGCACTCCAGATTCGAGTGGGGATTGATCGCCGACATACAGCCTCCTGACCTGGAAACCAAAATCGCAATTCTACGGAAAAAGGCGGAGACGGAGAAAATAGACCTTCCCGATAATGTGGCGCTATTTATGGCCGGCAAGATAAAGTCAAACATTCGGGAACTTGAAGGATCCCTGGTCAGACTTACCGCGCTCTCTTCCCTGAAAGGCGAGGCCATAAACCTGCCATTGGCCCAGGAAGCATTGAAAAATATCGTCGAAGAAGAAGAAAGAGCCATAACCATTGAAACCATTCAGAAAGTCGTGGCGGATTTCTATAATCTGAAGGTGGCTGACCTGAAGTCGAAGTCTAATTCCAGAAATATCGCCGTCCCCCGCCAGATAGCGATGTATCTGTGCAAAACATTGACCAGAGCGAGCTTACCGGAAATCGGCCGGGAGTTCGGTGGAAAACATCATACGACCGTTTTGCACAGCATCAATAAAATCAGTGATTTATATGACCAGAAAGGAAATTTCCACAGGATTATCAACAGTCTAATTGATAGCTGTAAATAGACTTATCATGTTTTCCACATGGAAGCCGCATAACCTGTGGATATTCTGTGGATATTCTGTGGATACTTTGTGGATATTCTGTGGATATTTTGTGGAAAACTTCGACCTCATTGATTATCCCCTGCAGATCTGGATATCCACAGCTTCTCCGCAACCTAATTGATAGCAATAAATATACTTCCCCGGTTTTCCACATGAACGTAATTATATGCCCTGTGGATATCTGTGGAAAATCCCAGCAAAGCCTCAGATTTCCACAGTTTCCCCGGTTTCGCACATTTTATCCACAGGTTTTTTCACAGGCTCAATTGGGGCTTAACTATTGATTTTATGGCAATTATTGAGACATTATCGTTTTCCACAGCCCCTACTACTACTACTAAATTAATATTCTAAATATTGTCTTGTAAGAAGTAGTAAAAGGCTCGGGTCTTTTAAGATTACATTGGAGGAAACACAATGCATTTCACCATCGGCAAAACAGCTTTTCTCAAAGAATTGAACATGCTTCAGGGGGTAGTGGAGAAAAAAAGCACCATTCCCGTTCTCTCCAATCTGCTGCTGGAAGCCGCCGGCGCCGAGTTGTGGATTAAGGGAACTGACCTTGATGTCTCCATTTCAACGCAATGCGAGGCTGAAATCAGGCATCCAGGCGCGATCTGTGTTCAGGCCAAGAAACTGTTTGAGATCGTCAGATCATTGCCTGACGCTGATATAGAGATTAAGCTCGGCGCCAACGATCAGGTGAGCCTGGTTTGCGACAGGTCCCGATTCAAGATGCCAGGGCTGACGAAGGACAATTTCCCCGAGATTAAAACTTTTGACGGGACTTTTTGGTCTTTCCCTTCCGATCTCATCAGAACATTCATCAGCCGAACAATCTTTGCCATCACGACTGAAGAATCGAGATATGCGCTTAATGGGGCGAAGGTGGAGATTTCCGGAAAAGGTATAAGAATGGTGGCCACTGACGGCCATCGTCTGTCATTTATTGAAAAACAAGGCGAGTTCGGCGACGCAAAACTGGACGTTTTAATTCCCAAGAAGACGCTCGCCGAATTGGCCCGACTTTGTGGAGAGACCGACGACACTGTCGAGATAGCGAGCGGAGATAATCACCTGTTTTTCAAAGTCGGAAGGCGATTATTAGCATCCCGTACATTAACCGGACAGTTCCCCAACTATGAACTCGTGCTACCGAAAGACAATAAAAACCAAGTTGTCGTTGAGAACTCCCAGGTCTCATCCGCAATCAAGAGAGTCGCGATGATGGCTGATGATAGATCACACGCGATAAAATTCGATGTCAATGACGGACAAATCAAAATCACTTCCCAATCCGCCGACCAGGGCGAGGCAGAGGAAGTCCTGCCGGTTGAATACCCCGGACCTTCGATAACGGCCGGATTCAACGCGCAATATTTACTGGACTTCTTCAATGTCATTCAGGATGGGGATGTGATATTCGAGTTTAAAGATGGAAATTCGGCCACTGAAATAAAATCCAGCAAGGACTCGGATTATAACCTTCGCTATATCATCATGCCGATGCGCCTTTGAGCCGGCTTGATTAGTCAAATGAGGAGGTTTCTTAACTGCAATTAATTGCTGGGTTTACGGAACTTTTGCCGGCCTCATGCGTTATAGCAGGCACGGGTGAACCTCCTGATAGTGGCGGTCATAGTGAGTCTGGGGTGGGTTCTCAACTATGACCGCCTGATTTTTTTCAGTCAATCAATTCAAATCAGCAAATTTCCACATCTAACCACGCGATCCATTTTTTATGGAAACAGCGATCTCGTGCGATCCTTGTCAATCAAATGATTAGAGCTTAGTATGCGCCCTCTGAAGCTATCCTTTTGCGATGCCCTAAAACAAAAAAGAATTGTTTGGAGTTCCGCTTCAATTATTAAGTGGAATCGGGGCCAAACGATTCTTGAGGAGCATTTGATATTTTGAGTTCTGAAATACGGCTCATCCCCATTCGCGGAATTCCTGAGATCAGGCCTGGCGATGACATCGGCATGATGATTATGCGATCAGCCCAGAAGATGCGCCTCAGGCTATCAGACGGCGATATCATCGTCGTTGCGCAAAAGGTTGTCTCGAAAGCGGAAGGCAGACTGGTCAATCTGCAATCCGTAACCCCATCTGAGTTCGCCAATGAAATCGGCAGGAAACAGCAGCGCGATCCGCGATTAGTCGAAGTAATACTGAGCGAATCCGCCAACATTATCCGCTCGGACGACCGCGTATTGATTACCGAAACCAAGCATGGATTTGTGTGCGCCAACGCCGGCGTGGATCGCTCGAACGTGGTTGGCAAGGATTGGGTGTCGCTGCTGCCAGTCGCGCCGGACGATTCAGCGCTGCTGCTGAAGACGCGACTGGCCGAACTCCTCAAAGTCAACGTCGGAGTGATCATTACAGACACCTTCGGACGTCCATGGCGAGAGGGATTGACGAATGTCGCGATCGGCGTCGCCGGCCTCAAACCGTTAAAGGATTTTCGCGGCAAAAACGACGATCACGGAAAGGAATTATTCGCCACCGTGCTCGCTGTAGCGGATGATATTGCGGCCGCGAGCGGCCTGTTGATGCGGAAAACCGCGCGCATCCCCGTCGTTCTGATGCGCGGCTATTATTTCGATCATGGCGAAGGCGGCGCCAGAGACATGATCAGGCCCAGAGAGCGCGATTTGTTCAGATAGCAGTGGAGCGAGTTGTTTACTCGCGCTACCGCCGCTTGGAAAGATTGTCAATAACAGCCTTTGAATGTGAGAATATGTCCTTGGTCAATGTGGAAATCAGCGCATACTGAGGTAGTCCCCATGAAAATCAAACCAGACGCGATTGCGCGTGTTTTTGTCTCGTTGCTATTAGCCATATCAATTACTTCGTCAAACATGGCCCAGAATCAATCCCCGAGAAACTTCGCGCAGGCGCGCCGGGAATTCAAAACCTTTTACGAACAATCAATGCGCAAACACGGCATTGTCGGCAGCGGCTTCATGCTCGTGCAGGATAGAGAGGTTATCGCGCAGGAGTTTTTCGGCCTCGCCGATATAGAGAAACAGGATCCGGTGGACGAAGACACTATTTTCCATTGGGCTTCGATCACCAAGACTTTTACCGGCGTCGCCATAATGCAATTACGCGACCGCGGCCTGTTGAGACTCGACGATCCAATCATCAAGTACCTGCCCGAACTCAAGGATGTTCACGATCCTTTCGGCGACATGAGCGAGATCACGATCAGGCAGCTGATGAGTCACAGCGCCGGATTTCGCGCGGCGACCTGGCCCTGGGGCAGCGCGGGCGACTGGCGCCCATTCGAACCGCAACACTGGTCTCAACTGGTGGCGATGATGCCTTACACGGAGATTCTGTTTAAGCCCGGATCGAAATTCAACTATTCCAACCTGGGCATAGTCTTTCTAGGCCGCGTCATCGAATTGCTCTCGAAAGAGGATTACGAAGTCTACATTGACAAGAATATCTTCAAGCCGCTCAAAATGCATAAATCCTATTTCGACGCGACTCCGCCGCATCTGCTCAAACATCGCTCGCACAGTTACTATTTGAAGGAGGGCGCGCTGACCCCGGCCAAATTCGACGCGGACACCGGCGTTACTGTCTCCAACGGCGGGCTGAACTCGCCGCTGGATGACATGATCAAATATCTCGGCTTTCTGATGGGCGATGATAAAAAACAGGGGGACTATGACCTGGTGCTTAAGCGATCGTCCCTTGAAGAGATGTTCAAACCGCAGATCGCCATCGAGCCGGGAACGCTCATTGAGCCGGAGGGACAGAATCGAAAAGACGCCATGGGGCTGACCTTTTTTATCGAGGATAATTTCGGCCAGCATTTCATCGGCCACAGCGGCACGCAGAACGGCTTCATGACGCACTTTTACCTTCAGCCCGATACGCGAATCGCTTACATCATTGCGTTCAACACCCAGGCCATGCCGACTGAAAAGGATTCAAGTCAGGACACCAGAAGATTGGATCGAGAGATCAAAGACCACCTGTTCCAGAGAATCTTTCCTCTTTTCACCCCGAAGCAGGGCCCTTGACGGCCTGACCGTCACATTAACCCTGTCGTTCCTATGGGCCCGATTGGCCGATTGGATTGACAGGGCGCGCCGAACGGTTACCATGCCTGTTGATTCAATAGTCTTTGGCAGTCTTTGGCAGTCAACAGCTAATCAGGAACGAGGACTAAAAAAGAAATTTTATGAGCTTTGCTCTAACCCTTCTGCAACAGGCCCCGAGTCCGGAACAACTGAAAAAAGAGATGGAAACCCTTCTCCATCCTATCCTGCGGCATGGGCGCGACAACATCAGTTTTCTCTATTCGCTTGATGGTTTCGACTGGGCGATAATTGTTCTCTATTTCACCATCCTGGCTTTGCTCGCCATTCTGGGCATTTATCGCTTGCGGATGGTTTATCAATTCTGGCGCTATCGCCACGTCAAGCCGCAGCCTAAACGCCGCTTCGCCGAAAGCGAGGCGCCGCGCATCACCGTTCAACTTCCGCTCTTTAACGAGATGTATGTCGTCGAGAGATTGCTCGACGCCGTGACTGCCCTGGATTATCCGCGCCATTTGCTTGAAATTCAGGTGCTCGACGATTCGACCGACGAAACAGTCAGGATCGCCCGGGCCGCGGTCGAGAAGCATAAACAGCGTGGATTTGATATTGAGCACATCCACCGGACCGATCGAACAGGATTCAAGGCGGGCGCGCTTGAGAACGGGATGAAAATGGCGAAGGGCCGGTTCATCGCGATCTTCGACGCCGATTTTATGCCGAAGCCGGACTGCCTGCGGCAGATGGTCGATTTTTTTACCGACGAAGGCGTCGGAATGGTTCAGATGCGGTGGGGCCACATTAATGCGAACTACTCGCTGCTGACGCGGATTCAGGAAGTATTGCTTGACGGACACTTTGTCGTCGAGCAGACGTCGCGCAACCGCACCGGCGCGTTCTTCAATTTCAACGGCACCGCCGGAATGTGGCGTCGAGAAGCGATTGAATGGAGCGGCGGCTGGCAGCACGACACGCTGACCGAAGACACCGACCTCAGTTTTCGCGCGCAATTGATGGGATGGAAATTCGTTTACCTGCTCGACGAAGAGGCGCCCGCCGAACTGCCGGTCGAAATGAACGCCTTCAAAGCGCAGCAGCGGCGATGGGCGAAAGGCCTCGTGCAGGTCGGGCTGAAGTTAATGCCTCGCCTGTGGAAACATCCACAGCTCACCTTCCAGCAGAAGATCGAATTATTCTTCCGGCTGTTCGGCAATTGCGCCGCCATGCTGCTGATCGTGCTGAGCGTTTTGCACATCCCCGTGTTGATCGTGCGGTTCAATCAGGGGCTGTTCCACATGCTGCTGTTCGACGCGCCGCTGATGATCTTTGCGACTTTTTCCGTTGTCAGTTTTTACGGCGCGACGATACGCTACCGCTACCCGAACGAGAGGTGGCGGTTGCTTATGATACCTCTGGCTATGGCGATGGGCATCGGCCTTGTCTTTTCAAACACGCGCGCCGTGCTGGAAGCCCTGTTCGGAGTCCAGTCCAGCTTTGTGCGCACGCCGAAATACAACGTCGAAAACCGAAAGGACAACTGGTTGATGGCCGCTATGAAATATCGTCGTAAGCGGGGATTGCTGCCTTACATAGAGCTCGCCTTCGCGCTCTATTTTGTCTTTGCGGTCTATTACGCGATTCGCAGCAACATCTACGCGACGATTCCATTCCTGCTCATCTTCCTGCTCGGTTATGGCTATATGGCGATGATGTCCCTTTTCCAGGGAGGCGTTCGGAAGGCGCTTCAATCGTTCAAGCGAAATTAGGCCGGCAGGCGTGTTATACTGCGCTTCGGCGCGGCGAGCCTGATGAAAATAGGTGGGACACAGGCTGTGTCCCACCTATGCGCAATTGCAATCCGATCTAAAACGGGATAGACGCTCTTCGTCTACTTTTTCAGAGCAGAGGCGATGTACTGTCCAAAATGCGGTTCGAATCAGGGAGAGGGAAAGAGATTCTGCACCGTGTGCGGGACTAATCTGGCGGCGGTGTCCCAGGCTCTGACCGGGCAATTTCCGCAGCCGAACTATCTGGCGCCGTCGGTCCCGCACCCCCTTGAAGTCGAGAGGCAGAAGGACATGGCGAGCGGCGTTCGCCTGAGCATTATCGGCGGCGCCTTTGTGGCCATGCAGTTTTTCAAATTTGTCTTCTCCGACCATTTTAGCGGATCGCCATTCGGGTTTTGGGCTTTCATCGGATTCATACTTCTGGCTGTCGGAATCTCAAAGATTATCGCTTCGCGTCCTCTCGGCGTGGCGAGCGCCGCCAATCCGCCCGCGCCGCATCAGACACAGGCAATGAGGCCGATGCAAGAGTTTCATTCGAATCCGGCCTTCTCCGCGCAAGTGGAGTCCGGCTCATCGGTTCCACGAACCAGCGAGCTTGAACCAGTCAATCGCCATGCGACAAGCGTTATCGAGGACGAGACAAGACAATTGCCGCATAGTGAGACGCCGCGCTAGCTTTCGAGACTGAGGAGAACGCGCCAATGTACTGCCCGTCATGTGGAACTGAAGCCAGCAACGATCAGACGAAGTACTGTGTCAAATGCGGCGTCAATCTCCGCCGGGTGAAAGGAGTGCTGAGCAAGGGCGGCGCCGGCTTCAGCGAAGGAAATGATTGGGATCAGGCCCGGACAGAGGCGCGCAGGGAGCGCATCGAAGAGCGAATAAAACGCTTGGATCAACGGCGAAAGAAGACGCCGGAAGAGAAAAGGTTTAATGAAATCAAGGCCGGCGTGATCACAAGCAGTGTCGGTTTGGGCCTGATGGTTTTTCTGAGCCTTCTGTTTGACGCCATAGCTTCCACAATTGACGGGCCGACGGCGAACATTCTCCGCTCTCTATGGGCCGTCGGTCTGGTCCCGTTTATGATCGGCCTGGGCATCCTCTTCAACGGTCTTTTTATCAGCAAACGGATCGTTGATTTGAAACGGCGGCAGGAACAGGCAGATCAACAGGAGTCCTTCTTTTCAGCCCCGAATACGTCGCCGGTCGCGCGCCATCTTCCGAGTCAGATCGAGCCCGCGCCATCTCCGATTCCGGATTTCAGCGTTACTGAATCGACGACCACGAAATTGCGCGAGCCCGTTTCCGCCCCTTCGCCCCGTGACACAAATTGAAAAGGCGCCATGTCGCATTGCGACGCCTGGAAACGATGAAAAGTTCGTAGTCCCGCCTTTAGGCGGAAGCCTCGGATATAAATCAATTTCGCTGCGCCAAACTATTCCGCCTAAAGGCGGGACTACGAACTTTTTTTCCGAGGAGTATAGTTTCTATGTTCTGCACCCGCTGTGGGGCTAACAACCTCGATTCCGACCGCTTCTGCAGATCCTGCAGTTCCCCTCTGGTAAAGACCGGAGGCGCGTCTTCAGAATCGGCTCAGAAAACCTACCCTTATTCGACCTATGGGGCAGGACCGCAGCAGCAGGATCCTCCATATCCCGGTTATCAGGGCTACCCTCATACCGGTTATCCCAGCTATCAAAACCTGGGCTATCAAAGTCAAGCTGTGGCCGCGCAGAATTGGCGCGCCTTAGGAGCCGATAAAAAAATAGCGGCAGGCGTATTGGGAATATTGATAGGAGCGTTTGGCGTTCACAAATTCGTTCTGGGCTATAAAACCGAGGGCTTGATAATGCTGCTCGGAACTCTGCTGACCTGCGGCGTTGCGGCTGCGGTATTCGGGCCTATCGGATTGGTGGAAGGAATACTGTATCTGGTCAAGAGCGATGAGGAATTCGTGAGGACTTACATTCAAAACAAGAGAGGGTGGTTCTAAACATGTTTTGCACTCGTTGTGGGGCTAACAACCTTGACGTCGATCAATTCTGCAGATCCTGTAGCGCGCCCCTTACAAAACCTGGCAGCGCGCAGAGCCCCGGCGTGTCTTCAGGATCGCCTCAACATCAATATCCATATTCGAATCCGAATCCATATCCGAGCGCCGGCGCCGGCCAGCAACAGCAGCCGCCACAAGGCTATGCCCAATACCCCGGATATCAGCAGGGATATTCTCAACCGCAGTACGGCTATCCCAATCAGGGCTATCAGCAGCAAGCCAGCGCCAGCGGCCGAGCGGTCGCAGCCATGATCATGAGCATCCTCTCCCCATTCACTTGTGGCATATTCCTGAGCGTTCCGGCAATGATTCTCGGCAAAATGGAAATGAATGCGATTCGCCAGGGACAAGCGCCTCCAGCGGGCGAGACCTTTGCCAAGGTGGGATTCTATGTCGGACTTGTCGTGACGATCCTTTTCTGCGTGGTGAGCATTTTATATGCTATTGTCTTCCTGGGGGCAGCGTCGAACTCATTTTAATGATCGAATTTGGCCGCGCTAAATTGAATGTAACGAAACAAACGGGCTCGTGGAGTAAGGGCGCAACGCCAGACCATTACGAATATTCAAAAAGCGATCAGGCAAGATATATTGCGATTGGGATGGTGTCCGGCGTCGTACTGATTGTGGCGCGACTGCTTCAACCGGCTTCGGGCGGCGTCGGCACCCACGAACAACTCGGATTACCGCCCTGCGCTTTTCTTCATTTTACGGGGATTCCCTGTCCGAGTTGTGGATTGACCACAAGCTTCGCGCACGCGGCCCGGCTGCATTTTTTTGAAGCGTTCGCCGCGCAGCCCTTCGGACTCATTCTCTTCTGCCTGACATCGCTGAGCGTTCCGTTGTCGTTCTATCTCATCTACTCGCGCGTCTCCTGGGACAGGCTGTTCTACTCGGCCGGATTTAACAGGGCGATGTACATTATGATAGTCCTCTATCTACTGGGCTGGCTCTATAAAATCGCCGCGATGAAGTGGCTCTTCCTGCACAGTTGAAACGGCCGCCCCCGCGCAGCCGCTTGCTTACGGGCGCAGCGCTGATACAATCCGCTTTCGCCGGTCAAATCATCGAAAAACAACCACGGAGAAATTGCGCTTATGAAGTTGGCCTTTGCCTCCCTGAGCTTAATGCTGATGCTCGCCAACGCTTCGACAATTATGCCACATGCCGAAATCGATCAATTGAAAACGCGCGCCGAACAGACCAATTACGAAGAGACAAGCCGTTACGAAGATGTGACGCGATTCATCGGAGAGTTGCAGAAACGCAGCGACAGACTGCGAGTCGAATCATTCGGCAAGACCGAAGAAGGCCGCGACCTGCCGCTGATGATTTTCGCCGACCCGCCGATCTCACAGCCGCGGGAGGCGCGCGCTTCGGGCAAGCCCGTTATTTTTATTCAGGCTAATATTCACGCCGGTGAAGTCGAAGGCAAGGAAGCGTCGCTGAGTCTGGCGCGGCGCATCGCGACCGGCGACCTGCGCTCGCTGCTCAACAATCTGATCATCCTGATCGCGCCAATCTACAACGCCGACGGCAACGAGAAGTTCAGCTTGAACAACCGCACCGCGCAGAACGGCCCCGTCGGCGGCGTCGGCGCGCGGGAAAACGCGAAGGGCCAGGATCTCAACCGCGATTACATGAAACTGGAAACGGTGGAAGCCAACGCGCTCGTCGGATTGTTCAACCGTTGGGATCCGCATTTGACGGTGGACCTGCACACGACCAACGGCTCGTATCACGGCTATCACCTGACATACTCGCCCACGCTCAACCCGAACGCCGACGCGCGATTGATCGCCTTCGAGCGGAACAGGATGCTGCCCGCGGTCGCGCGCGCGACGCTCAAGACGCACAAGTTCCGAACCTACTACTACGGCAATTACGCGACTATGGAGCGTATGAATCGCGAGATAAACACATTCGAGATGCAGCGGTCAGGCCGTGAAGCTCAGCCGGCTGATAAACCCGAAACGAAAATCTGGCGCACTTTCGATCACCGCCCGCGATTCGGCAATAACTATTGCGGCCTGAGAAACCGGTTGACGATTCTCTCGGAGGCCTACAGCTATCTCGATTTCAAAGGCCGCATCGCGGTGACCGAAGCTTTCGTCGAGGAGATTTTTAAATACTCGGCTCTTCACGCCGGCGAGATTACGGCATTGATCAAGGCCGTTGACGATGACGCCAGCCGTGGCCGCTCAGGCGTCAAGGCTCAGCAGGGAGTCGCGTTTGAATTGAAGCCGCTGGATAAGCCCGTCAATATTCTGGTCGGCGAAGTCGAGAAAATCAAAAATCCGCGTTCGGGCAAAATGATGACGGCGATGATCGAAAACAAGTTCACGCCGACGCCAATGCCGGATTATGGACTCTTCACCGCGACGAAGAGCCTTGCGCCGCCTCGCGCTTACCTGTTTCGCAATGAAGACGGAATGAAGACTGTCATAGCCAAGTTGCTCGCGCACGGCATTGCGGTTGAAGAATTGACCGAGCCCCTGACGACCGAAGTCGAAAGCTTCGTCATCGACGATGTGAAGAAAGCCTCGCGCGCTTTTATGGGACACGCCGAGGTAAAGCTCAAAGGCCGCTTGCAAAAAGAGACCGTCCAATTCCCCGCCGGCTCGATTCTGGTTCGAACATTTCAACCTTCGGCGGCGTTGATCTTTTACCTGCTCGAAGCGGAGAGCGACGACGGATTCGTGAACTGGAATTTTCTCGATCCTTATCTGGAAAAAGGAAAGACCTATCCAATTTATAGACTGACTGGCGAGGCGCAAACTCCAGGTAGACTGCTGCAATGAAATCTTATGGCCGGCGCACTGCTCATCAAAGACGCGACGATCGTAACGCTCGACGACGCCAATCGGATCTTCGAGGGCTGCGTGGCGATCGATCAAGGACGTATCGTCGCGGTCGAGCCCGCGGCGACCGCGCGTTTTGATTTGGCTTTTGACGATGTGATCGATGGGCGCGGCCTCGCGCTCCTGCCGGGCTTCATTCAAACTCACATTCATCTCTGCCAGACCTTGTTTCGCGGGGCGGCTGACGACATGGAGTTAATCGACTGGTTGAAGCGGCGCGTCTGGCCTATGGAGGCCGCCCACACTCCGGAATCGGTTTACGCTTCGGCGCGGCTGGGAATCGCAGAACTGATCAGAGGCGGGACGACCTGCGCTCTGACTATGGAGACGGTCAATCACACCGATTCCGTTTTCCGCGCGGTCGAAGAGTCGGGCTTTCGAGCGACGGTCGGAAAATGCATGATGGATCATGGCGTCGACGTCCCCGAAGCCCTGAGCGAAGAGACCGAAGACTCAATCTCGGAATCGCTGGCCCTGCTTGAACGGTGGAACGGCGCCGCCGGAGGCCGCATTCGCTACTGTTTTGCCCCACGCTTTGCACTAAGTTGCACGCGTGAATTGCTGGAGCGGGTGGCCAGACTCGCGCCGGAGCATGGCGTCATGATTCATACTCACGCCTCGGAAAATCGCGAAGAGATAGCGATGGTCGAACGCGCGACGGGAAAGCGCAATATTGAATACCTGCGCGACGTCGGTCTGGCCGCGCCTCACGTCGTGTTGGCGCATTGCGTTCATCTCGACGACGCCGAAATGGAGATCCTGCGATCGACCGGCGCGCATGTCGCGCATTGCCCTTCGTCGAATCTCAAACTGGGGTCCGGCGTCGCTCGCATAGCCGAAATGCTGGATCTCGGCGTTTCGGTATCGCTCGGCGCCGACGGCGCCCCATGCAACAATCGCCTGGACATGTTCACCGAAATGCGCGCGGCGGCCTTGCTGCAAAAAGTCATGCGCGGCGCCCGCGCATTGCCGGCGGTGGCGGCGCTGCGAATGGCCACGACGGGCGGCGCGCGAGCCCTGGGACTCTCCGATCAAATCGGGAGCGTCGAAGCCGGCAAACGCGCTGATCTTCAGTTAATCAACCTTGACCGTTTGCACACCACGCCTCGGCCAGATCCGATTTCGACGATTGTTTACGCCGCGGAAGCAAGCGACGTAGAGACCGTGATCATCGATGGAAAAATCGTGATGCGGGACGGAGACTTGATTACGTTAAAAGAACATGACGTAATTGCCGATGCGCTGTCTCAGTCGCATCAACTCAATTTGAGAGTCGCCGCCTCTATGGCGGGCGCCAATTGAGCGTGAAGAAAAACCACGAAGAAACGAAGAACACGAAGGTTTGTACATTCTTCGGTTCTTCTTAGTGTTCTTCGTTTCTTCGTGGTCGATTCTTTTAGGAGATCGCTATGGCCGTCGGACAAAATGTTTTACGAAAAGAAGGCTTCGAAAAATTGACCGGCGCCGCGCGCTACGTTGATGACATCACTTTCGAAGGTATGCTTTTCGGCAAGACTATTCGCAGCCGCATCCCGCGAGGCCGCATCAAGTCGATCAACTTCGATCCCG
This sequence comes from Blastocatellia bacterium, assembly GCA_036274535.1. Classification (GTDB taxonomy): domain Bacteria; phylum Acidobacteriota; class Blastocatellia; order RBC074; family RBC074; genus JAJVID01. The sequence continues at coordinate 7,646 of DASUFM010001001.1, read as the reverse complement.
GTTATGACTGGTCGCGGGTAGTGATCGCCGATTACCGCGACATTCCAGGAGAAAACTACGTCGCGCTGATCGAAAACGACCAGCCGCTTCTCGCCGAAACCGAAATTCGCCATTGCGATGAACCTATCCTGCTCGTCGCAGCCGAGAGCAAACATGAGGCTGATCTCGCCGCCAGACACATCAACATCGAATACGAGGAATCTACTCCGCTGCTGACGATCGAAGAATCGTTGAATCGCGACCAGGCCATTTACGGCACGGACAATATCTTCAAAAGTTTTCTGATCGCGAGGGGCGACCTGGTCGCGGGCTTCAATCAAGCCGATCACATCATCACCGGCGAATATCGCGTGCCGCATCAGGAGCAGCTTTATATCGAAACCCAGGGGATGATCGCGATTCCGGGGAAAGATTCGCTGACGGTGATGGGCTCTATGCAATGCCCTTATTATGTTCACAAATCGGTCAAGCAACTTTTCAATCTGAGCGACGAACAGACGATTGTGATTCAGACGACCACCGGCGGCGGTTTTGGAGGCAAGGAAGAGTATCCGTCAATGATCGCGGCGCATGCGGCTCTGCTGGCGCATAAGGCGCAGCGTCCGGTCAAGATGATTTACGACCGCGCGGAAGACATGGCCGCGACGCCGAAGCGCCATCCCGGAATCATTCGCCACCGGACGGGCGTGGCGCATGACGGGCGGTTGGTGGCGAGTGAGATTGACATAGTGTTTGACGGCGGAGCTTACGCCACGCTTTCGTCGGTGGTGCTTTCTCGCGGCGCCATTCACGCGCAAGGACCGTACCGATGCGACAACGTCCGGATCATCGCTCGCGCCGTCGCGACGAACACTCCGCCCAACGGCGCGTTTCGCGGCTTCGGCGCGCCGCAAGTCGCATTCGCTTACGAAATGCAGATGGAAAAGATCGCGGCGGAACTCAGGCTTGATCCGCTCGAACTGCGCCGCATCAACATGCTGCGAGAAGGCGATCTTACGGCGACGGGGCAGAAACTGCTCTGGAGCGTAGGCTCTGAAGATGTTCTCAATGCGGCCGTCGGTCGTTCGAATTTTGTCGAGAAGAGGCGATCGATTTCGCGGGGCCCCGATGGGTCGCCCGATAGGTCGTCCCATCGTCCTAAGGATGGATCGAAGCGTCGTGGAGTCGGCCTTTCGTTCTTCTTTCATGGCGCAGGTTTCACCGGAAGCGGCGAAGCGAAAATGAAAGCCCGGGCCGGCGTTGAAATCACGCCTGAAGGTCGCGCGCGTGTCCTGTCGGGATCGACGGAAATCGGGCAAGGAACTCGCACGATTTTCTGTCAGATCGTGGCCGATGAATTGGGCATAAATTATGGCGATGTCGAGATCGAAGAGCCTGACACTTCGCGCGTGCCCGACAGCGGGCCGACAGTGGCTTCGCGAACCTGCATGGTTGTCGGGCGGGTAATTCAGCTTGCGGCGCGTGGCGCAAAAGAGAAACTGCTTCGGTTCGTCGCCGAACGATTCGGCCCAATCCTTGAGGCTGACGTGAAATTGGTTGACGGTTGGTTCACAGCCGGCGGTAATAGGGTTGCGAACTTCGGCGAGACCGCGCGCGAGTACGTCAACCTGCATGGCGATCTGCGGGCCTATGCGCGTTACTCCCACCCGCCCGGCGTCGAATGGGACGACGATACTTACACAGGCGACGCCTATCCGGTCTTTTCCTACGGCGCCGAAGTCGCCGAGGTAGAAGTCGATATGGACACTTACGAAGTGACGGCGCTCAAGATTACGACCGCGCAGGACATAGGCCGCGCCATTCATCCAACGCTGGCCGCCGGACAAATCGAGGGCGGAACGCTGCAAGCCGTCGGCTACGGCTTGTTCGAGGAACTGGTCTGGGATCGCGGCCGCGTCGTGAACAACCGCCTGACAAATTACATCATACCGACGGCGCTCGACGCTCCTGAGATAGAGACGATCATTGTCGAGAAGGAATATCCGCATGGCCCTTTCGGCGCGAAAGGCGTGGGGGAATTACCCATGGACGGAGCGGCGCCCGCAATCGCCGCCGCAATCTTCAATGCCACCGGCGCATTCGTGACCGAAATTCCTGTCACGCCCGAACGGTTGCTGGCGGCGATGGAAAAGATCGATACAGCGCCGCGCGCGTAAGCAAGCGGGTTCTCTATGAGACGGCCGCTCGCTTACGCGCGCGGTACTGTAACAATGTCCTATGAAAGTGACTTTTCAAATCAATGGCGTCGACCATGAGATCAATGCGCCTCCGATGAAGCGTCTGCTGGATGTGTTGCGAGAGGACCTGCGATTGACCGGTACGAAAGAAGGTTGTGGCGAGGGCGAATGCGGGGCCTGCTCCGTGATCGCCGACGGCGAACTCATCAATTCCTGTCTGGCGCCAGTCTGCCAGATGCAAGGCGTAAAGGTTCTTACCGTTGAATGGCTGTCGCGCGATGGTCGTCTCGATCCGCTTCAACAGGCTTTTCTGGAATGCGGCGCGGCGCAATGCGGCATTTGCACTCCGGGCATGCTGATCGCCGCCAGATATTTGCTAGACTCCAATTCGCATCCGACACGCGACGAAATCAAAGAAGCGATCGCGGGAAATTTGTGCCGCTGCACCGGCTACATCAAAATCATCGACGCGATCGATCGAGCCGCATCGACTTAAAGCCCATTGGGAATTGGCTATTGGTCATTTTCTTTCTGCAGAATTACATGAAAACCCATGTTTTACGATCCCGCAGCCGTTGCGCCAAACAGTCTCGATGAAGCCTACGAACTTCTCGCCGAACGCGGACGCCGCGCCAAAATCATCGCCGGCGGCACCGATGTGATGGTTGCGCTTAACGCCGGATCGCTCGACGCCAAAGAATTTATTGACATATGGGGGGTGAATGAACTGCGAGGTGTTGACGATGAAGGCGAAACGATCCGCATCGGGGCGCTGACCACTTACACTCAATTGATCAAATCAGCCGTAGTTCAAATAAGCGCCCCGGCGCTGGTAGAGGCGTCGCGGACGGTAGGCGCGATACAAATTCAGAATCGTGGAACCATCGGTGGCAACATCGTCAACGCATCGCCCGCCGGCGACAGCCTGCCTGTGCTGGCGGCTTTCGACGCTGAGGTCGAACTCGGAAGCGTACGTGGCGTGCGGAGAGTCGACTTCAATAACTTTTACACAGGCTATCGCCAGACCGTGATGGCGCCTGATGAGATATTGCTTGCGGTGAGCTTGCCGAAATTGAAACCGAACGAGCGGTCTTTCTTTTTCAAAGTCGGGACTCGCCGCGCGCAGGCCATCTCGAAAATAGCGATTGGAGTAAAGGTCGACACTACCGGCGCCGTGGTCAATTCCATCAGCATTGCCCTGGGCAGTGTCGCTCCCACCGTAATCCGTGCGCGACAGACAGAATCGTTATTGACAAACGCGACTTTGGACTCTGCGCTCATCGACCGGGCAACGGGAGCGATCTCAAAGGAGATCGCTCCGATCACCGATGTGCGCTCCACAGAGCATTACCGCCGTACGGTGGCAGGAAACGCGCTTGCCAGAATTCTCCGCCGCCAATGTTCTATTTGATGTGAGTAAAAGTTGGGGGGGGATTAGATCGCATCCGCAGTCTTCAAACTGGATGTGTCTACCGAAGAATTATGCTCAATCCCGGCAAGATCCTTTGTCGTATTGTTCTTGCTCTCGAGCATATGACATTTTCCATCGAAAACAGCGCCGTGGTCGATAATCAGAGCAGGGGTGTAGATGTCGCCATAAACGCGGCCCGTCGAAAGAATTTTCACGCTGGTTTTTGCCGTTATCGTGCCTTCCACGACTCCACCTACTTCGACTACTCCAACCTGAACCGTGGCTTTGACGACGCCCTTCTCCATAATAAGCAGACTGCCTGAATCCGAAACGATGGTTCCGGAGATATGGGAGTCCACTCGCATAATCTCCGAAAATCTGACCTCACCAGTAATTTCAACGCCTTCGCCCAGAAAGCTGCGTAAATCCGTTGGTTCCTCGATGCTGCTGCTGCTGCCAACACCAGTATAAGGCGGTTTGTTGCTGCCAAACTTCATAATAGGTCTCCAAGTTAAGGATTGTTTTGTGAACCGACGAAATTATGTGATAAGGAAAACAGGAATGGTTACGGATCTGATTTCCGCATGATGATTGAATATATTCTGTCCAACTCGCTGGGGGAGCCAAAATCGATTTCGATCCTGCCGCCATTGGCGCTTAGATGAATGCGAACCTGAGATCCCAGAAATCTCTTCATCTTCAATTCGGCGGCGCGGATGTTAGCATCATTGCTTGATGGTGTCGACCTTTCACCAGGCGATTGGGGGGAAGTGAGGCGCTTCACAGCCTGTTCTGTTTGTCGAACCGATAACTTCTTCTCCGCCACCTCAGTAGCCAGGCTTCTTATCTGGTCCCTGGTGTCCAGTCCCAACAACGCTCTGGCATGCCCCATCGAAATCAGGTCGTCTTCCAACATTCTCTGAACATCCTCGGGGAGCTTCAGCAGTCTCAGATAATTGGCGATTGAAGATCTGTCTTTACCGACCTGTTGCGCCACTTCGTCCTGAGTCAGCCCCAGTGTGTGTATGAGACGCTGATAAGCCGAAGCCTCTTCGATAGGGTTGAGCTCTTCTCTCTGGATGTTCTCAATCAACGCCAGTTCGAGCAACTTCGAGTCGGGGATGTTGCGCACAACGGCGTGTACTCTATGCAATCCCGCCCGCTGGGCCGCGCGCCAACGACGCTCTCCGGCCACGATCTGGTAACGCCCGTTCATGGCTCGCCGCAGCAGCACCGGCTGCACCAGGCCATTCGCTCTGATGGATTGCGCGAGTTCTTCGAGCTTTTCTTCTTTGAATCGATTGCGCGGCTGGTCAGGATTTGGATCGATTAAATCGATATCCACATCCTGAATCTCTTCTCCCTGTTGCCCCTGTTGCCCCTGTTGCCCCTGTTGCCTCAGTTGCCCCTGTTGTATCTGTTGCCCCGGAGCCGAATCAGAGAGCAGCGCGCTCAAGCCTCTCCCTAAAGCTCTTCTTGTCATGTTCCAATACCTCTTTGGCTAAGTTTAAATAGCTTTCAGCGCCGCGAGATTTTATGTCGTAAAGGATGATCGGCTTGCCATGGCTGGGCGCTTCGGCCAGCCGAATGTTGCGAGGAATCACCGTTTGAAAAACCTGGGCCCCCAGAAAATCCCTCAGGTCCGATACGACCTGGTTCGACAGATTAGTTCTTTCATCGTACATCGTCAGCAGAAACCCCTCGACCCCCAGACTCTGATTGACGTTTCTGCGAATCCGCACCAGCGTATCCCATAAATCCGTCACGCCCTCCAACGCGAAATATTCACATTGAATCGGGACGATGATCGAATCCGCCGCGGCCAGCGCGTTCAAAGTCAGCAACCCCAAACTCGGAGGACAGTCGACGATGATGTACTCGAACTTGCCGCGCTGACTCTCAATAGTCTTCTTCAAATAGAACTCTCTCTGCTCAACATCTATCAACTCGACTTCCGCGCCGGCAAGATTTCGGTCCGAAGGCGCCAGCTTCAGATGCTCAAGTTCCGTGTCCAACAGTATGTCGGAGACAGGCACATCCATGACCATCGAATGGTAGATGCATCGGTTGAACGAGCCCTTCTTTATCCCAACCCCACTGGTCGCATTAGCCTGCGGATCCATGTCGACCAGCAGTGTCGGAATGTCAGCGGCTGCAAAACAGGCGGAGAGATTGATGGCCGTAGTCGTCTTTCCAACCCCGCCTTTCTGATTGGAGATCGCAATGATTTTTCCCATATGTCTAACCGAGACGCGATGAAATGAAAGTTAATGACGCCGCAAATTATCACATCCGAAATACCATGTAAAAGCTCGGAAGCGATGTTCCACGTGGAACGAGGGAAATAGCCACAGAGATACAGAGCCAGAGAGAGAAGAGAGCATTGTCCTTGTTCCCTCGTCCCCATTCTTTGTCTCTCTTCGTCTCTGTGTCTCCGTGTCTCTGTGGCTATCTTTATATAGTGTTTCACGTGGAACAAAGGATGTTTATTACATATCTTCTATTAGATCCCGGAATCAGCGCGCGCTCTATTTTTCGCTTATCATTAATATATATGCGCGCAATATCTTCGATATCTTTTGCGCCCAGTAGTAGAATTTGCGAAGCCCTCTCACCCATCCTCAGGATTTCAGGGATCAACTTTTCCATTTTCTCAATCGCGCGCGCAATCAGGCAGGATTCTTCAGGAAGGGTTTCCAGAGTCTCGAATCTGGATTCGACGACCTTCACGTTTTCCAGTTTCAGATGAGCGACCGTTTCCTCCAGAAAGAGAGCTTTATTTCGGCTGGCTTCGACAAGATACACATCCAGGTCCGGACGCAATATTGCTATCACCATTCCCGGGACGCCGAGTCCCGACCCCAGATCCCATATCTGATTTACTGAAGGAATGATCAGCGATTCGGCGAAGGCCGATTCGAGGATGTGTCTTTCAAAAAATTCCTGAGGCTGAGTCAGGGTCGTCAGATGAAGACGCTTGTTCCATTTCAACACCAGCTCATAGTAGTCCGACAGTGGATCGATCTTCTGTAGAGCAATCCCTGCCTGCTCTCTCAGAAGAATATCTCTGATCTGTTCGACTTCTGGAGTCATCAGGAGACCTGTTGTCGAGACATCAATTCGACATGAATGGTGAGCAATGAGAGGGCTGCCGGGGTAAGGCCGGGGATTCTCATCGCCTGGCCCAGAGTCTGTGGCCGGACACGGTTGAGCCTTTCGACCATTTCATGAGACAGACCCGGGATTCGAGAATATTCCAGATTGGATGGAATGGTTCTGCCGCCGGCTTTGGCCATACGGTTCGCCATATTTTCCTGCGCGATCAGGTAGCCTTCATATTTGAAATCGGTGACGACGGTCGTGATCTCTTCTATCTCACAACGCTCTCTGAAATCGTCTGGCAGCAGATGAGCCAGATGTTCGGCAGTTACCTCGGGGCGCTTCGCCAGCTGAGACAGACTTACAGCTTCGGAAAGGCTGACGCCGGAGGCCGCGGCGAATTGTTGATAACCACAGGCGCGGCCAGAAACAATGGTCCGGCGGAAATATTCACGGAGTTCATTTTTACGATTCTGCCTGGCGGCGAACTCGTCATAGCGATCCTTCGGCAGCATTCCGAGATCGAAGCCGGTCTCGCCCAGCCGTTCATCCGCATTATCGATTCTCAGCTTGAGTCTCTGTTCGGCGCGCGAGGTGAACATTCGATAAGGCTCATCGACGCCCTGTGTGACCAGGTCGTCAATCAGGATTCCGATGTAGGCGGAATCTCGCTCGACTATCAACGGCTCCTGCCTGTGTACATGCCTGGCGGCGTTGATGCCGGCGATGATTCCCTGAGCGCCTGCTTCTTCATATCCGGTAGTGCCGTTGATCTGACCGGCGTTGAAGAGGCCGCCGATTCGCTTGGTCTCCAGGGTCGGCCAGAGTTCGGTCGGATCGACCATGTCGTACTCTATCGCATAACCGGGGCGCAGCATCACTGCCTTCTCGAGGCCGGGAATCTGGTTGACCAGCTCTCGCTGCAAATCGGCGGGGAGGCTGGTCGAGAAACCATTCAT
>DASUFM010001000.1:0-4112 GCA_036274535.1 Blastocatellia bacterium | reverse complement strand
ACCAGTCAACATTCGTCTCATCGCCAATTGAAGCGTCCGTCCAGGCGGCGCGGTTACGCGCCGTAGCGACCGCGCCCTCGATCCGATCCGGAGTCAGGCGAAAGTGGTTCGAGAGGGCGTCAAGCTCGCTCTCGCTCAGTTGAATACCCGCCGCGTCAATGCTGGATCGCCAATTACTTTTGCGTTGCTCGAAATCAGGAAACGGAATTGCGACAGTGACGACGCCGAGTGGCTTGCCCGGCGTGTTGTGGCCGAATGATTCCCACGGCTGGCGGCCGTTCAGGATCGTGATGACCGGCGCCTCGGCCAGTGAATCCTGAAGAATTTGAAAGTGAAGCTCGCGCTCGGCCACATGCAGCGCATCGACGCCGTCCAGGAAAAGGACCGCGTCCCGCAGCCGGGCTTCGCGAAACAACAGCTTTAAGCGCTCTTCGAAATCCGGCAGCGTTGCGCCTGCCGCGCGCGCCATATCGGCGACCAGCAACGGCAGCCCAAGTTCGCGCGCCAACGCTCCGGCGATGCGGCGCTGGCCGGCGCCGAGCGGCCCTTGAAAATAGATCGTGATCGGGCGCCAGCCCATCCGATAGTCCATTTGGGCGCAGCCGATCAACGACGAAAGAACGCGACTGAGCCCGTCGTCCAGGCGCAGGTCATTCAGCGAAACGACTGGCGCGATAAATTCGCTGAAAGACATCAACCGTTCATCCAGGCTACGCTCCGCCAGCAGCCAGCGCGCGATCTGATCGTCAACCTTCAGATAATGAGCCAGCAGCGTAGGCCGCATCTGATTCTGGTCAGGCAGTAGATGTACGAGGCCATGTCGAATGAGCGGCGATTCGGGAGCGAACCGCGCCCGACTTTCGATCTTCGCCACGGCGGACGGGCAAAGCAGGTTGAGCGCCAGATCGACGCTCGGGCGACGGCGTGTCACGTCGTCCTGCAAATAGGCGTAGAGCCGCTCGTAGCGCAGATCCAACTCCGGGGCGAGCGCGATCAACAACACATCCAGGTCAAACGGAGAAAGGTCATATGCCGCGGCCAGCCAGTCCAGTTGCGGCGTTCGCCGGAATTCATCCGGCGCCAGTTCTTCCGCCGTTTCGGCGTGGCCGGTCCGGAGCGCCGGAGAGCCGGGCTCGCGAGCGAGCAGCCTTTCGACCTCGTCGGGTCCGATGTGCAGGCCGCGAAAACGGTCTGTCAACGACTCCGCGCCGTAAGCGTCCTCGGCGGCGGTGATCGCGCGCTGAATCAAACGGTCAAGCCGCCGCAGAGCCGCGAACAGCCAGTCCAGAGGCGACAGCCCACGCGCATTCAACTCGTTCTCTTCAATAACCGTCGACATAACCGCCGCCATCGCCCGATCCGCTGAGGCGTTTCTACGGCCGGGCGCATTGAATCCAGATGGGATTGAATGAAGATCAGGATGTCATCAAGCGATTTGAAATAACGCCGCGTCCCGCTTGGAACGTGCGTGATACGTCCGCGCCATCGCCCGTGGCCCGATTCGTCAAGTGGCCCGTCCAGCCAAAGCTTGATAATGAACGACTGTATCTCAGGAGAATCTGATTGCGCGCTCAACTCATCCACACCAGGCTCCGGCGAAAGATTCTTTACGGCATTGCCCTGCGATACTGAGGGGCGTTTCAAGCCACGGACAGGAGCTTAGCGGCGCCGCGTCAGCCGCCGCGTCTTTTCATCGTCTTTTATGACGTCTTTCGAAATAAAATTTTTGAGGCTCGCGCTCGCCGGTCAATCGCAGGACTCATTCGCCGCCCTCTTCAACTGAGGCATCGCCTGTTCGACGGCCTGGATGTCCTGCTGCAGCGCGCTTTGCATCTCGACAAGCTTGTCCTGCAATTGCTTCAAGTTCTCCAGGATGGCGGGTAACAATGCGGACGGCTCGGGGGCGGACGAATGAGAAGCGGGGGAAGACTGGGGGAGGTGGCTCAGGCAAATCTGTTCACGTAGAGTGAGGGTGCTCGGCGACGGGCCGACGTCGAGTTCCCTCCTGAGCGATTCGACGCAACGTTCGAATTGGCGTAAAGCGGCGACGCGGTCGCCGGCCAGGTAATACATCCGCATCAGCTGTTGGTGAGTGTGTTCGCGCGCGGGGTCATATTGAAGGATGCGGGCGCCGTAGCTCACTCCGGCCGCGTAGTCCCGCCTGGCTTCACAATACGCCGCCAATTTGTCCAACATGATCAGGTAGGCATTCTGCAGACGCTCACGCTCATAAAGGAGCCAATCCTGTCGCCAATCAGCCAGCAGGTCGTCCCTGTACAAACGCGCCGCGTCATCCAGAGTTCGCGCGGAGCTTTCGTCGAGATCCCGCGCCGCCCGCAGTCGGGAAAAAATTTGATCGAAGGCCGTCACATCCACCCACACCTCGGCTTCGGGATTCATCTGTACCCATTCCTGGTCAGCCAGAAACAACCGTCCATTCTCCTTTCCCAGATGGTCATCGCAGGAAGCCTGAATCTGCCACAGAGCCTGTCTGAGATATTTCTTCGATTGAGCCGTTGAAGTCGCTTCCCACAGAAGACTGGCCAGTCGCTCACGGTTGTGATGAACATTGCGACGGATCAGCAGATAGCAGAATAGTTCTCGGGATTTGCCCCCTTCGGGACCGGTCCAGACCGCTCCATTACATTCGACGTTGAGTTGGCCGAAAAGGTATATCCTGACTACAGACATTCCACCGCCCCCTTTCCACATTGGCCGGCTATTCCAATGGGTTGATTGGCTCGGGCTGATTAATATCAATCGGCGAAGACGGACGCGAATATAGCACAGGCGGAAAAAACAAGAAAGCCCGTCACATCTGACGGGCTTTCCGTGGGGGAGCGTGAATCAGGTTTTAGTAGCTGTGGTATCTACCCGAACGGTCGTAGTAACCGCCCTGACGATACACATTGCTTTGGTTGAAGAAACGGCGGCCATACGGATCGTTGCCCCGATACTCGTAGTTATCGGCGTATTGTCTATACTCCTGGTCATATCCTTCCTGGAAGGCCAGGCGGTAGTCAACGCCGCCGAGCTGGTAACGAATCGAGCCGGCAGGATTGTATCTGAGACGCGCCTTGGCGTCCCGACGGCCTGCAATCTTCCCGTCATTGAAGCCTTTTCGCTCTTCGGGCGTCAGGTAGCGGCTGTCTACACGGCCGTAACCGTCACGGTAACGAATGTCCTGAGCGAAGGCGTTAGAGGCGCCGGCGGCGACCAGGAACGTTGCGGCCAGCGCGATTGAAAATCCGATTCTTTTTAAATTATCAATATTCATTGGCGCTCCTCCATTCTCTCCAATATGCGTTCAACATAGCCACTCAAGCAATTTCGTTTCAGTGTTACGCTTGAATGTATTGCATCTGGCGGGCCACACGGCTCGTTTGCTGCAACTGATTGATTTATCAGCGCGCTCACGCCGATTGAGAGTCAAGGAACTTCACCAGGGCCGGCGCCCGGCGCACGAAAACGTCAAGGCCCGAACTGAAAAGGGGTTCACCCGGCAAAAGCAAAGACGCTATGACATGACGCCACATCTCCCTTCCTTGTTCCATTTACGCGCTGTCATCACGCGCATACTTTATCGAAATCCATGCCGGGCGATTACTGGGATGGTCACGGTCGCGATATGACTATTGTCACATCATGTGGCTGTGGGCCCCGCGCGATGAATGTGGGGGTAGCCCGGCTGTACGCTCCTTGTACCGTTTGCCCTTCATTTTTTGATCAGTCTGATTGATTATTGAGTTCCACGATAGATCGAAGCATCGCAGAATCACCCAGGACTCAGGAGAAAAAGTAATGAAGGGAATGAAAGTAATCCTCATCGTCGCCTTCTTTATGTGGGCGCCGGCTCTTGTAGCGGCCAGACGACCGGCGGCGGCCGCGCCGCAGTTCGGCGGCCCTCGGTTTGACCAGGCCGCCGTGGAGCGTGGACAACAATTGTTTGTCGCGCAATGCGGCTTTTGCCACGGCAGCAACGCGACCGGCGGCCAGTCCGGCCCGGATCTGATACGGTCGGTCATGGTGGTGAACGACGAGGACGGCAAGCAACTCGGCGAGTTTCTGAAGGTCGGCCGCCCGGACAAAGGCATGCCCAAATTCGAAATGAG
>DASUFM010000999.1:0-20407 GCA_036274535.1 Blastocatellia bacterium | reverse complement strand
TTTTCTCTTTCTTCACGAATTTATCGGGTGAGAGTTTGGGGTTGATCTTGATCTTGCTGATCTCCCACTCTTCGTTGGGCGTGCCGGCTTCGAGTTTGGTCATGCGGTGCGGCAGGTTCAGGCCGCCAACGCTCTTGTAATCGCTAAACGCCCATCGGAAATCGACTTCAGGAGCTTTCTCGAATCTATCCTGAGCTTCTTTCCTGAAGCGTTCGCGCTCTTCAGGAGTGATTTCGCGGCGTTGTCTCGGCTGCCCCGGTTGTCCGGCTTGTCCGGCCTGTGCGCCTTGAGGTGGTTGTCCACCTGGGGCGCCGCCCGGACCGCCGGGAGCGCGTTCTCCGCCGGGTCCTCCGGGACCGCGTCTGTTGAATCTCATAAACTGTTTGGCTTTATAGCTGAGACCGATCAGTTGATTTGTTTGTTGATCGAAGTAGAGCCGGATAGTGAAGCCGTTGGCGCCTTTGCCGTCGAGCACATTGAGTCTGCTGCCCTCAGGGCCCGGAGCTTCGCCTATAAAAGCGAATTCAACCTGGGCAGACGTCGGAGCGGTTAGAAGCCAGCCGAGCATGATCTGGTAAAACTCACGCCGTTGCTGCAACTGCATGTAAGAAGCCATAGGGGAATTGGCCCCCATGCCTCCCGGTCCTCCACCCGGTCCTCCGGGACCACCGGGACCGCCTCCACGCATAAATACCATACCCCCGCCGCCCATTCCCGCGCCGGGAATGAAGTCGTTCCAGACCTCGGCGCCATTGAGTGTTGTGACAATCGTCGCGAAAGGGGTGATAGTCGTCTTCTTTACCTTGTCGGGCATGAGGACTTCTATTTCCAGTTCGTTTTCCATCTGTCTTTCTCCGGCGCCCACGCGAGCCGTGCCGGTGATGGAAAGGCCCTGTAGTTCTTTTAATTTCTTCTCGTCGCCGATGGCGGCGCGGGCCTGTTTAAGGATCTCTTCGGCCTTCGCTTTGGCGTCAGGGGCCTGAGCCAGCGCAAGGACCGGAATCGTGATAATCGCGATGATCGACAGAATCAGTTTGCGCATTTCAATTCTCCTCAGAGAATCATCCACTAAGCCACACAATCACGAAGATGGAATCACTTCCTGGCATCTCTTCGTGGGGCTTAGTGGATGAGATTTTCATTTCTTTCAGGGCGTCGCATCGCGACAAGTTCAACTCCTACGGAAATCCCTCCTACGGAAATCCCTGGAAGCTTGCCGGGCGCCGACTCTTTATCTATGCTAAAAGACTTATAGAATTGATGGTCAGTTTCACTACTTTTTCAATATGGCGCAAGTCGAAACACAAGAAGTGGCTCATGAAGACCCGGTTACGATCCCGGTGGTGGCGATCATAGGCCGCCCCAACGTGGGTAAATCGACATTATTCAATCGTCTGATAGGGGCGCGGCGTTCCATAGTCGGCGATATCCCCGGAATGACGCGTGACAGAATTTACGGAGAAGGTGAATGGCAGAACCGCGCCTTTCGCGTCGTAGACACCGGCGGCATCGTGCCCGATGACGAAGCGGTGATCCCGGCAAACATCTTCAAACAGGCGCGCGCGGCGATTGACGAGGCCAGCCTTTTATTATTCGTGGTGGATGCGCGCGACGGAATAACTCCGGTGGATGAAGAATTGGCGCGCAGGCTGCGGGCGCTGCACAAACCGGTCTTCGTCGTCGCGAACAAGGTGGATACGGCGCAGGTGGCCGATTTCGCGGGCGAATTTCATCGCTTCGGTTACGAAGAGGTATTTCCGATTTCGGCCGAACACGGCGTCGGCCTCGGAGATCTGCTCGACGCGATGATGGAACGCCTGCCGGCCGTCGAAGTCGCAGAACGCGAACAGCGCGAGATCAACGTGGCGGTCATCGGCCGTCCGAATGTCGGTAAATCCTCGTTGATCAACAAGCTTCTGGGGGAAGAGCGCGTGATCGTTTCGAACATCCCGGGGACGACGCGCGACGCCGTGGACAGCGTGCTCGAAGCGTCCGTTGGGAAAGAGGGCGTAGAGGGCGGAGAGACGGTCCGGCTGCGTCTGATCGACACCGCGGGCATACGCCGCAAAGGCAAGACCACGGGGATGGAGGAGAAACTTTCGGTCGTCATGGCGCGCAAACACATCGAACGCGCCGACGTCGCCCTGCTCCTGATTGACGCGATCGAAGGCGTGACCGCCCTCGACGCCAACATCGCCGGATACGCGCACGAGGCCGGGCGTTCCATCATTATCATCGTCAACAAATGGGACGCCGTGGAAAAGGATTCCTACACCGTTTACCAGTACGAAGAGAAGATTCGCGACGCCATGAAATTCCTGGATTACGCGCCCATCATTTTCATCTCGGCGCTGACCGGCCAGCGCGTCGTCAAACTGCCCGACCTGATCAAACGCGCGAATGACGCGCGGAATTTGAGAATCCCCACCGCGCAGTTGAACAAATTCTTTGAAGAACATCTGGAACAGCCGCGCGCCACGATTTCGGGGAAAACCAGATTGAAAATCCTGTATATTACCCAGGCCGGAACTCGCCCGCCGACTTTCGTCGTGTTCACTTCGGGCGCGAAAAAGAAACTACATTTTTCCTACGAGCGATACCTGATTAACAGGCTTCGCGAGACCTTCGATTTTTATGCGACGCCAATCAGGGTCAAACAGCGGGGTAGGCAAAAATAGGACAAATCAGTCCCATTAAGAGAAAATCCATGTCTAAAAAAGCTAAGGCGCTGATAGTTGTCGTCGCGGCCCTGGTTTTATTCTTGGTTGGCGGGGCGGCATATTTCCTGGTCTCCTATCAGATTGTGCGCGTGCCGACCGGGGCGATGGCCAATACGATTATCCCCGGCGACCGCGTGTTGTGCGGCAGACGTATTGGGGAGATCAAACGTGGCGACATTGTGATGTTCAAACTCCCGACCGATCCAAAAGTGATGTACATAAAGCGCGTAATCGGGTTGCCGGGAGAGACGATTCAGGTTAAAGGTCGCCGCGTCTTCATCAATGGCGCGGAACTGCCTGAAGAGCGGGCCATGGTTCGCCTGACCGGCCCGGAGCAGGCTGAGTTGCCAGTCGACAAAGTCGAGCCGAAGCCGCAAGGAGCCGGCTATCGCGTCTTTTATGACAGTGAACAATCCGACGATGATCAGGAATTCGACATGCATCCTGAAATGGCCTATGGCGCGGCGCAGCCGTATCAAATTCCACAGGGCCATTATTTCCTGCTGGGTGACTGCCGCGATAACAGCCAGGACAGCAGGTATCTTGGAACCGTGCCGCGCGAATTGATCACCGGCAAGGCTATAATGATTATTGACTCGAAAGCGAAGGGAAATGATGAGCGTTTATTCAAAACGCTCAAGTAAGCTGAGGATTATGTATATTGGCGGAGCCTTTGGAGTGCGGTAGTTCGGTACCGCTTTGGTAGTCATCTTCGATCTTTTGGAAATGATCAGTAGAGAGTCCATTGCGTCTTGTGTCTCCAAAATCTGAAGAATCCGAGAGAATTACCAAAGCGGCTCCAAGCAGCCGCACTCCAAAGGCTGTCGCCGCTCAAAATTAAGTGGATAGCCAGTTTTTCAAAGTTGAATATAATGACACGGCCACGCAGGCGCGCGCCGGACGGATTAAGACCGCCCACGGCGAGATAGAGACGCCTGTTTTCATGCCGGTCGGGACCGCCGGCACGGTCAAGGCCCTCACGCAGGAGATGCTCGAACGCCTGGATGCTCGAATCATTCTCGGAAACACATATCATTTATTTCTGCGGCCGGGGCACGAAACGGTCTTCGAACTGGGCGGGCTGCGCAAATTCATCTCCTGGGATCGCGCGATTCTGACCGACAGCGGTGGGTTTCAGGTCTTCAGCCTCGGCGAGTTGCGGAAAATAAAGGAAGAAGGCGTGGAGTTCCGCTCGCATCTGGACGGATCGAAGCAGTTCCTCTCGCCCGAAGTGTCGATGCGGATTCAACACGCGCTCGGCTCCGACATCGTGATGTGTTTTGATGAATGCACGCCATTTCCGGCCACGCGGGAGCAGGCGCGCGATTCATTGGAATTAACCGCGCGATGGGCGCGCCGTTCGCGCTCGGAGTTCGACCGTTTGAAAGATACGCCTCAGTCGACCGCCGTCGCCCCGGCGCTCTTCGGAATCAACCAGGGCAGCGTTTATGAGGATCTGCGAAAGGAGAGCCTGGATCAATTGCTGGAGGTCGGTTTCGAAGGCTATGCCATAGGTGGGTTGAGCGTCGGTGAAGAGAAGCGGCAGATGTACGACATCGCCGAATTCATGGCGCCGCGACTGCCCGCCGATAAGCCGCGCTATCTGATGGGCGTGGGGACCCCGGAAGATCTCATAGAATGTGTGGCGCGCGGCGTGGACATGTTCGACTGCGTCATGCCGACGCGAAACGCCCGCAACGGCCAGGTCTTCACATCGCGCGGAAAAATGAACGTCCGGAACGCGAAATTCTCCCGCGACGATCGCCCGCTGGACGAACAGTGCGAATGCGCGGTTTGCCGGCGTTATTCGCGCGCCTACATCAGGCACCTCTACAACTGCGGTGAGATGCTCGGCGCCACGCTTTGCTCATACCACAATCTGGCCTTCTACCTTGACACCATGCGGCGGGTCAGGCAAGCTATTGAGCTTGGTGGGTTCGCGCAATTCCGCGCGTGTTATCTGGATCAGATGAGAGCGGAATAAGGGCCGAACCGCCACCGCGTCTCGCGATGAAATTCAGCGAGACGAACAATTTACAGAAGAAGAGGTTAAACCCGCCTGGTGATGTCACAACAAATCGCATTGTTACTATTTCTTCAAGGCAGTAGCAGTCCATTCGTGACGTTTATCCCGTTGCTTCTGGTCTTCGTTCTTTTCTATTTTCTGATCATCGTGCCGCAGCGCAAGCGCCAGAAGGCGGTCGACGCCATGCTCGACAACCTGAAGTCGGGCGACAAGGTCGTGACCAACGGCGGGATCTACGGGACGATCATCAACATAGAAGACGACAAGCGCACCATGCAGTTGAAGATTTCAGAAAACCCCGTCGTCAGAGTCAAAGTCGCCCGAACGGCGATTTCAGGTCTGCAGGACGCGCCAGCGGAAGAGAAGAGATAACCTTATGAATAGAAATCTTCGTATACGCGGTATCATTATCGCGGTAGTCACCGCTCTATGCCTGGTCATTATGTTCGGGCCCTGGAACAGACCCAAGGGCCCCGATGGCAAGAAACAGCCACTCAGCGCCAGCGATTTTTACAGTCCTTCAAGGCTCAAACAGAACCTGATGGAGAACATTCATCTCGGTCTGGACCTGAAGGGCGGTACGCACCTCGTGATGCAGGTCAAGGTCGATGAAGTGATCAGGAAAATCACCGAAGGCGACCGCGACAAGGCCAAAGCCGAGTTGGTGAAGGCCGGCATTCCGTTCAACGCCGTGAACTCGCCCGCCAACGGTCTGGTCGTCATCGAGACTCCCGACGCCAGCAGGCATAAAGAGATTCGCGATAAGCTCACCTTTTTCGGTAATGAATGGGACGCCACGACGAGTGGGAATTCCTTGACCTACACTCTGAGCAAAAGCGCGGCCGATCAGTACCGCCGCGAAGCCTCCGAGCAGGCCAAGATAATCGTCGAGCAGCGGGTCGATGCGTTCGGCGTCGCCGAACCGACGATTCAACGCTACGGCCGCGAGGAGAATAACCAGATCCTGGTGCAGATGCCGGGCGTCGATGATCCCCAGCGTGTGAAAAAGCTGATCGGCGCCGACTCCAAACTGGAGATCAAAGCCGTCGCGCCGCCCGCCCAGAAGTACAATACCCGCGAAGAGGCTCAAATTGCGCTCGCCGGAGCGACCGACAAGGAAGTCGTGAAATACAACGAAAAGCGCGCGAACGGCACGGCGGACGAAGGTTTTTATATCCTCGAGAAAACGCCGGTGATAACCGGCGACGACTTACGCACCGCGCGCGGCGTCCAATCCCAGGGAGGCTTCGGCTACGAAGTCGCTTTCGACCTCAAGAGCGAGGGCTCTGAAAAGTTCGGGAAATGGACCGGAGACAACATCGGCAACTATCTGGCCGTCGTGCTCACCGGAGAAGAGACGGGAAGCGAGATAAAGAGCGTGGCCGTCGTCAGGAGCAGAATTGACAACAGCGGCCGCATCGAGGGCAATTTCACCCAGCAACAGGCCGAAGACCTGGGACTGGTGCTGCGATCGGGCGCCTTGCCGGCGGCTATCCAATATCTGGAAGAACGCACGGTCGGACCTTCGCTGGGCGCCGAATCGATCAGGCAGGGCTTGATCGCAATGCTGGCCGGTTTGGTGTTTGTGGCCGGCTTCATGCTCTTCTACTACCGGATGTCCGGCCTCAACGCTGTGATCGGGCTGATTCTCAACCTGGTGATCCTGCTGGCCGGCCTGGCGGTTTTCAACGCCACGCTGACCCTGCCCGGAATCGCGGGCGTGATTCTCGGCATCGGTATGGCGGTGGATTCCAACGTGCTGGTCTTCGAACGAATCCGCGACGAATTGCGCGCGGGCAGGACGGCTTACGGTTCGATGGACGCGGGCTTCAACAAGGCTATCGTGACGATCATCGACACGCACGTGACGACAGTGGTGTCGGCGGCGATCCTTTATCTCTTCGGCACCGGGCCGATCCGCGGCTTCGCCGTCACGCTCGTCATCGGGTTGCTGGCCAACCTCTTCACGGCCGTCTATGTCTCACGCACCATGTTCCTGTGGGTGTTGAACCGCGGCGGACGTAAAGCGGAAACCATCAGCGTTTAACTAAAGTGGTTGGTGGTTGGTGATTGGTGGTCGGTCAAATGAGCAACCACCAATCACCAACCACCAACCACCAACCACTGATTGTTATGATCGAAATTTTTAGAAACATCAGCTACGACTTCCTGGGCAAGAAATGGATTTGCGTCGGTATTTCGCTCGCATTGCTTCTGCTCAGCCTGGCCTCGATAGTGTGGCGCGCCGTGGACGGCAATCCGGAAACTCATCCTTTCAACATGGGAGTCGACTTCACGGGCGGAACCATCGTAAACGCGAAGTTCAAGCAGAAGCCAGACCCCGACGTCATTCGCGCCGCGATCGAGAAACAGGGCATTGACGGCTCGAAGATCACCATCCAGCCCGTGGGTGAAGAGATCGGCCAGGCCCCAAAGAACGAAGTTCTAATCCGGCTGCCCAACCTCCTCGCAACTGACGCGCAATCCGGCCAAAGCGTCGTCGTCGGCCAGCAGAAGATTCGCGATGCGCTCAAGACGCTCAACGACCCGGCCGTCTCCCAGAACAAGGAAGACATCAATACCATCGGCCGCGAGGATTTGAGACAGAAACTCCAGCAGTTTAATCCGCTCAATCGCGCCGGCGCCGACCCGCGTTACGGGGAAATCGCCGCCCGCATCATCGATTACCGCGAGAAAGACCGCGGCGGCATTATCGGCAGCCTGGATGAAGTCAAGAACCTGGGGGGCATCGAACCGCAGATCGGCCAGACGCTGGACCAGAAGTTCTACACCGGCGTCGCGGCCATCAAGAGCACCGACGAAGTGAGCCCGCAGGTCGGTTCCGAACTGCGCAATCGCGCGATCTACGCCACGATTCTGGCCTGCATCGGGATGATGCTTTACGTCGCATTCCGCTTCAAATCCTGGGGCTTCGGCATCGGCGGCGTGACGGCGGTCTTTCACGACGTGCTGATCACGGTCGGCATCTTCTCGATCATGCAGTGGGAGATCAACCTGACGGTCATCGCGGCCCTCCTCACGCTGGTCGGCTTTTCGATGAACGACACGATCGTGATCTTCGACCGCGTCCGCGAGTTGTTGCGGATCAAGCGGCGCGAACCGCTTGAAAAATTGACCAATGACTCCATAAACGAAACGATGTCGCGGACGGTGATCACCAACGGCACCGCGTTCCTGACGGTCCTCGCCCTCGTCCTTTTCGGCGGCGAGGTGCTCAAGAGCTTTTCGTGGGCGCTCCTCATAGGCATTGTCGTCGGCACCTATTCGACTATTTATGTCGCAAGCCCCGTCATGCTGTGGTGGGAAGCCTGGAAAGCCAGAAGCCGAAAGGCCCTGGCCGGCGCGCCGGTCAAACCTGACGCGGTCACATCCGCTGGAACCGTCGGCGAGACCGCAGGCGTTACGCCGGATATGCTGGCCGCCGCCGGCGTCTCCGTTAAGCCACGCAAAAAGGGAAGGTAGCGACAAATCTGGCGCGAGTAATCAACTCGCGCCTTTTTTGTTTTGCTCAAGACGCGGCTGAACAACTCGCGCCATAACGTCAGCGGGTTACACCGACGTTAATGTCGATCTATAGTGGCAAACTGGTTATACAAAATTTGCAAAACGTCTTGACTTGCGGATGAGCCGAATAGTAGACTCCTCGTCGTTGCTGACCTGTCAAGGATCGTTGTATTCAATAGACTCCAAGTAGTCACACACAGAATAATAAAATTAGGTGTAGAAGTTCACGCTCGTAGGGCGGGTTCCCTGAACAAAGACGTTGTTTATCCAGGAATAACTCCTGTTCATCTCGTCCCCACAATTAGATAAAGGTTTGCCCATAGATGTTTGTCAACCAGTTGTGTGGGCAGTCAGGCAAATGCTTGGTCATAAGTCGGGCAAGCGGTTTGGAGCGTGAATATTGGATTTTGGCGGTTTCAAGGCCGCAGGCTATTCGCCGCAATCAAAATCACAAATTCAATATCATAATTGTTTGCAGAGTTGTGGGCCATTGATCCATCGGCGTTGAACTCAAGGGAGGGCTATAAGCCATGTTCGATACCTTAGTTGAGTCGTCCAAACACGGTCAAGAGAACTCAAAAACGGGTTTATTCGTGCTGGTCACCGGCGGGATATACGCGATTGGGTTGTTGGTGGCAATCGTGGGGGCGATCGTTTATACGAGTCCGGGGCTAGTGGACGCGTTTGACGTTGCGGCCATGATTGCGCCGCCGCCGCCGCCGTCCGCGCCGCCACCGCCGGCCGCGCAGCAAGTGGTTGTCAAAAACATCCCGGCTCCGACCACCTTCACGCCTCCGACCAAGCCGCCTGAAAGAATTCCAGATCCGTCAACTGTAACTGCCAAACCGGTCGTCGTCGCCACTAACAGCGTGCCGGGTGGCGTGCCGGGTGGCGTTATAGGTGGAGTGCCTGGCGGAGTCGCGAAGGGCGATGATCCGCCGCCGCCGCCGCCGCCGCCGAAACCGACTCCGACTCCGACGCCGGCGCCACCCAGAAAACTCACCGTGTCGGGTGGCGTTTTGCAGGGTACCGCCATCAAAAAGGTTCAACCACCTTATCCGCCTATCGCAAGAGCGGCGCGCGCTTCCGGAGCGGTGCAGATTCAGGTCACCATATCTGAAGACGGCCGTGTTATCGAAGCCGGTGTGATCGCGGGTCATCCATTGTTGCGCGACGCCGCGCTGCAGGCCGCCAGGCAATGGGTGTTCAAACCGACTGAACTTTCGGGCGTTCCAGTTAAGGTGCAGGGAGTTCTAACATTCAACTTTACGCTGCAATAAAAGAACCTGACCCCGTTCGGAACTTATCTCCCCATTCGGTGTCTACAGCGAATGACGAATCCTACCCGCCGGCTGCGTCGCAATCCTGCCAGGTATTGCGGCGCGCGGCCCGGGTTGAAACAATCATTTTTGATGAACTGCGCCTCCCATAATCCAAATCCATTGGGAGGGCGGGAATGCAAATTTAGTAACCACTATTGGAGGGTTTTGATATCATGATTATCCTGCTTAGCCAGCTATGGTTAAAAGTAATGCCTCTCGCTTTCGCTTTTTTGGCCGAAGGTAACGAGGCGGCGTCAGCGTTCGACTGGTCGCCGATGGGCATCTGGCGCCACATGGGCTCCGTCGCGCGCATCGTGCTGGTCATTCTGTTGGTCATGTCTATCTGGTCAATCGCGATCATGGTCGAGCGCTATCTTACTTTCAGCGCCGCCAGGAATCAGTCGCGCGAATTCGCTCCGAAAGTCGCCACAACCCTCAAGGGATCGAAGATTGACGAAGCGATCAGCCTTTCCGACAAATACAAAAAGAGCCATCTCGCGATGGTGGTTAACGCCGGTTTGCAGGAGTTTCGAGCTCATCAGCTTTCGACCGAAATCTCCGGCGAGGTTGTAGACGCGTCGAAACGCGCGTTGCAGCGCGCGACGGCGATCAAGGTGGCCGAATTCAGGCGCGGGCTTTCCGGCCTGGCGACGATCGGTTCGACCGCTCCGTTCGTGGGGCTGTTCGGCACGGTGTTCGGAATCATCAACGCCTTCGTGGGAATGGGCGAAACGGCTAACGCCGGTATCGGGGCCATCGCCGGCGGTATCGCGGAAGCGCTCGTCACCACGGCAGTCGGACTCGCCGTCGCGGTGCCCGCGGTCTGGTTGTTCAACTATTTCACCAGCAAAGTGGACAACTTCATAGTTGAAATGGACAACTCTTCGGCCGAGTTGATTGACTTCTTCCTCAAACAACGCGGTAAGAAATAACAGTTACCCGACGAAGTCTCCTTCAATAGTTGGCAATAGTTGGCAATAGTTGGCAATAGTTGGCAATAGTTGGCAATAGTTGGCAATAGTTGGCAATAGTTGGCAATAGTTGGCAATAGTTGGCAATAGTTGGTTTGGGCCGCCTCGATCCCGCGGATTGTTCATCAATGATCGGACGATCCCCGGGATCGAGTCCGGACAATTTAGTCCAGCGCCGACGCCAGTGTAGAAGGAAGATATTCGCCAGAAGATTTTTGCCAGAAGATTTTTAGAGGAGAAAGTCATGTCAATGGCCGCAGGCGGCGGAAGCCAATTGAATTCAGAGATCAACGTCACGCCGATGGTGGACATTATGCTTGTGATGTTGATCATTTTCATGGTCGTTACGCCTCTACTTCAATCCGGCGTGAATGTCATTATCCCGAAGGGCTCTACCCCGGATGAGGAAGGTGACATTACGAATGAACGAGCGGTAGTCGTTTCAGTCCCGTTCGCCGGAGCCTATTACGTTGGGCGCGATCCGGTGGCGAAGGACGATCTGGTTAAAACCATTGAAACCAGAATGAAACTTCGCAGGCCGGATGAGCCACAGGCGGTTTATATCAGAGGCGGAGTCGGCACACCTTACGGCGACATCGTGGACGTCATCAACGCCATACGCGACGCCGGATACCAGCAGGTCGGACTGGTGGCCGATAGACTGAGGCCGAACGAGCAATAGCGCCGGAATAAACGAGTTTGTTGAAAAGGAGATAAAAGTTATGGCAATGGGCGGCGGCAGCACCAAGGAAGCGGTGCCGAATATTAACATGACGCCTATGATTGATATCCTGCTGGTGCTCCTGATCATTTTCATGGTCATCAGTCCGAAAAAGCCTCATCGCTTTGAATCGCAAATTCCTGAAAGACCGCCGGAGAACCAGCCGGAACAACCGCCGGATCCGCTGGCTTTGCTGATTACGATTCCGATAGACGGCGTAAACTACAAGTTGAACGCCGATGAGTTCAATGGATTGGAAGCGCTGGGAGATCGACTGTTCAAAGCGCTCGACGGACGTCCGTCGGATCGCAAGGCTGTCTTCATAAAAGCTCCTCGACAGATCAACTATGGAGAGGTCGTAAAGGTCATTGACGTCGTCAAAAAGGTTGGGGGAGCGCCGATCGGCCTTCAGATCGAGGGGCTCGATGAACGATGATGGTCGGGTCCTATACAAACACAATTCTTAAACTGGGAGAGTCCCTGAGGCTGTTATGAAAGTCTTCCGAAATTCGACTACCGCGCTGACGCTCGCCGCGATCGCAGCGCTCGCGACGCTGGGATCGGGCTGCGAGTACGCCAGAAAGGTCATCGCCAAGGACAAGCTCAATCAGGGCGCGATTGAATACAACAAGGGTAATAACAAAGACGCGCAGGAATTTTTCAGGTCCGCGTCTGAAACCGATCCGAGCAACCCGATGATCTGGCTCTATCTTGGCGCCACCATGGTCAAGGACTATAAGAAAGAGATCGATGAAGGCAAGAAGAAAGAGCTCGCCGGCCACGCTCTGGAGGTTTACGAGAAGGCCTTGTCACTTGCCAACGATAATTGTGGCGTCATAGATAACGCCCTCAGTTACATCGCGGTCATCCATGATGATTTGAGGCAAACTGATGATTGGCGCAAGGTGACCGAGGAACGCGCTACGCACAAGTGCACGAAGAAGGACGCCAAGGCGCAGGCATTCTATGGGATAGGCGTGGATTATTGGAAGTGTTCTTACGATCAGACTACCCGTTACCAGGATAAAGCTCTCGCCGCCACTCAACCTTTCCATTATCGCAAGATGGATTACTCTCCCGAGGCCGTGGCCGACAGGCAAAAGGCGGAAGCATGCGTGGCCAAGGGATTTGAATATCTCGAAAAAGCGATTGAGATAGATCCGGAATACACCCAGCCCATGTTTTACAAAGCGCTGCTCTACCGCGAGCGCCAAAAGCTGACGAAGGAAGAGCCCAAGCGCAAAGAGTACGAGCAGATGGCGGACAAGATCGCCGCCGAAGCGACCGCTCTGGAGAAGAAGATACAGGCCGCCGCCGCCGAGCAAAAAGCGCGTGAGCAAGCGTCGCCGACCAGTTAATAGATTGCGGATTGGGGATTGCGGATTTAACCGACCATCCATTCCTGAAGTCGCAAATTTAAAAGCAAAAATGGCCGAAAGGTTTCCAAACCTTTCGGCCATTTTTGTGCTCACGAAATTGCGGATAATGTAAGTTAGAATATTTTGCAATCCGCAATCCGCAATCCGCAATCCGCAATCCTCGAGTCTTCTGTTATACTTTGAAACGATCATTGCGGAGCAGACCGGGTGACCGCCCGCGCCCAAACGCGGGAGGAAAGTCCGAACACCATAGGACGGCAGGCTGGCTAACGGCCAGGCGGGGCGACCCGACGGAATAGCGCAACAGAGAACAGACAGCCCGAACGCGTTCATTTGAACGGCGTGGGCGATGGTGAAACGGTGAGGTAAAGGCATCACCAGCGAGTCTGGCGACAGGCTCGGCTAGGCAAGCCCCCTGCGGTGCAAGGCCAAATAGGGAAGCGATATTGAAAGCTGTCCGCTTCAGTCCTTTTGAATATTAAATCTCATTTGAGGTCTAATATTCGGGAGGCTCGCTTCCGGGTAGGTCGCAAGAGCGGCGCAGTAATGCGCCGCCCAGATGAATGGTCACCGCTTGTTTTCGGCCTGCGGGCCGCGAAGCGAGCACAGAATTCGGCTTACAGGTCGGCTCCGCATGTTCGCTAATAAATAGCAAAAAAATAGCCAATAAACTTACGGATACTTGAGAGGATTGATGGAGGCTGAAAATGAGCAAATACGCATTCTTAAGAAGCAACGCGTCGCTGGTCATCATCTGTTCCATGCTGGGATTGGCCGGCGGTTTCAAAGTCGCCAACCTCCAGTATCACAGAGAGCAGAGCGTAGCGAAGAATCGAGAGATCGCCAATGTCACCAGCGGAATGCCGGGTTCGCAGCTGGGTTCGCAGGCTGAAGTCAGCGCGATTCTGGATAAGGCCAAGGCGAATCCGAACGACGTTGAAGCGCAACTTGATGCCGGGTCTCAATTCCTTCAGATCGAACGCCCGCGAGAGGCCATGCAGTTTTTGGAGCAGGCGAAGAATCTCGCCCCGAAGGATCCTCGCGTCAACGCCAGCCTGGGAGTCGCCTACTTTATGATGGCGCAGTACGATCAGGCGATCGATTACTTAAAGAGCGCGCGCGAACAGGGCGCGGACGGTATGATCGTGTATTCATTTCTTATCGGGTCTTATATCCAGAGCAGGAAGAACCTGGACGAGGCGGAGAAACTGCTCAAGGAACTCGAAAGCCAGAAAGTCGATCCCGGCACGCTATCACAGATACGCGCTGATCTGAACGCCGCCCGGACGGGGAAAACCGCTGATCAGGACGCATCTATGAAGCCACAGGATCAGAAACCTCAGGATGAGAAACCAAGGACCACACTCGGTCATGGCCCTGAACAGCCTAAAAACGCAAAGTGAGGTAGAGAAGATTGGGATTTATCTTCAGGTGCGTTCTGATACTTCTCGTATTCGCTTTCGTCGTATACGTGCTGAAGGCGATTGCGCGTTTAAGTCATCGACTGCGCTCGACAATCAGGGACGTGAAAGAGATCCGCGAGACGGTGTCAGGACGCGCGGGAGTGAGCGCGGATATGGTTCGCTGTTTCTCATGCGGAGCTTTCGTATCCGCGCGTGACGCCGTGACCCTGTCTTTCCGCGGCAATTCGCAAAAATTCTGTTCAAGCGAATGCGCTCGGTCGCACATCGCGAAATGAAGGAGTACCGCAATGAAAAAAGCGTTTTTGAAATCGATTCTGATTCTGGCGGCGCTGTCCATCGTGACGGGGGCGACAGAGGTTGTTCGGGCTCAGGCGGCGCAGGAGACGCCTGAATCGGTGGCCAAAGCATATCTCGCCGCGAAGCAGGCCGCCGATTGGGCGAAACTCGCGAGCTTGACGCATCCGGAAGCGCTCGCCGAGATGAAGAGCGCGTTCACCTCGATCCTCAGCGCCGACAAGAGCGGCGAAGCGGCCAGCGCCATCTTCAAACTGAAGAGCGGCGCGGAATTTTCGCAACTCAGCGATGCGGCGGTCTTTCAGCGGTCCATGGATTTCGCCGAGAGCGGCGACCCGGATATGAAGACGATCCTGGCGTCCGCGAACAACGCCATTCTGGGCAAGGTGGAAGAAAGTCCCGACCTCGTTCACGTTTTATATCGTTTTCGGGCCAAAATCGGGAACGATGACATAAACAAAATCAACCTGATCAGTCTCAAAAAACAAGGCTCGACCTGGCGCGCATTGCTGACTCCGGATATCGAAGATATGCTCGACCAGTTACTCGATTCGACGGCTCCTCCGGACGGGAACGGCGCTCCGCCGGACGCCGGGAGACCGCCGCGGAGGCCTTAGTTCATATTCCATATGACATATGAACTATGGAGTATGGAATATGGAACCTGTCTTGATATTGTGTTTTTGTGAATGGCTGATCATCACGAGGAAGAGCAACTCGGAACACTTTACGATGCGCGCGCGGCGCGGCGATTGATTCGCTACCTCGGGCCATACAAACGGATGGTGACTGTCGCGCTGGCGCTGACTGTCGGGCTGAACCTGGCCAGGCAGGTCGGGCCTTTATTGACTAAATGGGCGATTGACGATTACGTCAAACCTGCGTCTGAAGGCGCGATGGGGCCCGACAACGCGTTTCGCGGAATAACGATACTCAGCCTCGTTTACATTCTGTCGCTCGCCGTCACGCTCAGCGTCGGGTATTTCCAGGACGTATTGCTCAACACCATCGGGCAACGCGTGATGTATGACCTGCGCGAGCAGATCTTCGGCAAACTCCAAAGCATCCAGGTCGCGTTTTACGACGCCAACCCGGTCGGGCGTTTGATAACGCGGTTGACCACCGACGTCGACGCGCTCAATGAACTATTCACTTCGGGCCTGGTCGAAGTGCTCGGCGACGTCGTGCTGATTGCGGGCGCGCTGGGTATGATGTTCTATTTCAACTGGCGGCTCGCGCTGGTCTCACTGGCGGTCGTGCCGCTGCTTATCACGGCCACCGCCTGGTTCCGCCGGGGCGCGCGGGCGGGCTTCCGTCAGGTTCGGACCAGGATCGCGCGGCTGAACGCCTTCACCCAGGAGCATATTTCGGGCGCTCAAACCGTACAACTCTTCAACCGTGAAGAGAAGGCGATGCGGCAATTTTCCGACATCAATGAGTCGTACCTGAAGGCCAACCTCGACACGAATTTTTATTATGCGGTCTTCTACCCGCTGGTCAATCTGATTTCGGCCATCGGGATCGCGGCGATAGTCTGGTACGGCGGCGGGCAGGTGATTCAGAACGCGATCACGATCGGCACGCTCGTGGCTTTCCTGCAATACACTCAACGTCTGTGGCAGCCGATTCAGGACATCAGCGACAAATACAACGTCTTTCAGGCGGCCGTCGTCGCCAGCGAACGGGTCTTCAGACTGCTCGATTCGCCGGAAATGATCACTACGCCCGAGCGTCCGCGCCTCCCGGACTCCGGCCCGCGAGCCGTCGGGCGGATTGAGTTCCGCAATGTCTATTTCGCGTATAAAGACGAAGACTGGGTTCTGAAGGACGTCTCATTCACCGTGGCGCCGGGTGAATCGGTGGCCTTTGTCGGCGCCACAGGGTCCGGCAAGACGACGATCACCAATCTGTTGATGCGGTTTTATGACATCCAGCGTGGCGAGATTCTGCTCGACGGCGTGAACATCCGAGAGTGGGATCTGCGCCTCCTGCGCGAGAATTTCGCGGTGGTCCTGCAGGACGTCTTTCTCTTTTCAGGCGACGTCGCGAGCAACATCCGCCTCGGCAAGGAGACGATTGACGACGCGCGCGTTGAATGGGCGGCGCGCGAGGTCCGCGCCGCCGGATTCATCGAAAAATTACCCCATCGCTACGCGACACAGGTTTGGGAGCGCGGCGCGGGCTTGTCGGTAGGACAGAAACAACTGATCTCCTTCGCGCGCGCGCTGGCCTTTGACCCGCGCATCCTGATCCTCGACGAAGCCACTTCCAGCATAGACACCGAGACCGAACAACTGATCCAAAAGGCCATCGAACGCCTGATGGCCGGTCGAACTTCACTGATCATCGCGCACCGGCTATCGACCATTCAACGAGTCAACAAGATCATCGTGCTTCACAAAGGCGAGATACGCGAAATGGGCGACCACCAGGAACTGCTCGCGCGCCGCGGGATTTATTACAAGCTTTATCAACTGCAATATAAGGAACAGTCCCTGATCGCATCCGGTAATTAACTGGGAGATTGAGATTTGACCGGTCAGACCGGCTCGTGTATATTTGCCGTTCGCATTAGCCGACTTAGCTCAGTTGGTAGAGCGACTGATTCGTAATCAGTAGGTCACCAGTTCAAGTCTGGTAGTCGGCTCTTCCTTTCAAATCAACAACTTGCGATTATCGTTGTTACCTCAAAAATCTGCGAATCAGTCTGTCAGATCCTACGCTTTTTAGCCATAAGTCTAATTACTAATCTTTATCGACAGGAAAGCTTCATTAATGGGAAGAGAAGAGAAATCCTTTTTTTATTTGTGGTGTAGAAGATCATTGCGCCGATGCTGGCAATGATCTGTTCAGCTATCCTCACTATCGATTCCGCCATCTTTTCTATAGAAGCTGCCAGCCTTACGTGAGCCTTACCGAAGACACACTCTTTTCAGAGTAGGAGTGGCGGTTCAACGAAGGCGCACGTTCAATTATTTGGCGCGGCGCTCGGTCTCGAATTGTTGAGTTGGTTCTTCGATGACGCTGTGGTATGGCGTCGATGACTCGCCCAGCGTTCGATTGGTCGCGCCACGCGCTCCGAATATCGCAGAATTCACCTGCGGCGCCTGCCGACTTATCTCAGTTCTCGCCGGAGGTTTAATCATTTGAAGCAAGTAATAGCAGATTGTCACCAGGGCCGTGAATCCGCCAATGGCGAAAAACAAAGGTATTGGGCCGCCGAAAGTCGCCAGGGCGATTGTCCCTCCGGTGATGGTGATAAATCCGATGGCGCTGATCAACGCGATGATTCTAAGGATGCTCGAGGGCTGCGCTGGGGGCGCTGGAACATTCGCTTTCATCTCACTAACAATCTCGCGGGCGCGGTCAATGGCGATCAAGTTGGTTCCGCAGCGGGTGCAAAATTTCTGGCTTCTCGAATTTTCAGCGCCGCAATCCGGGCAAAACATTCTATTCCCCTCCTCGCGCATATGGAATGTGGAATTGAAAACAGTTTAAAAACGTGATTAGATTGAATCGATCACAGGGCGCATAACACTTCTGTAAAATATGGTACGCTCGCCGTCGGAAATAGTTCTTGAATCACCTTTTTTTTGCGGCCTTCTTGATAGTCATCTTTGCGCCTTCTTTCTATGGCGTGGCTTGTGGTCAGGCGGCTCTCGGCGCATTGTAATCTCTATAAGTTTGCCGTCAATCCAGCTCGCCGCAGCCAGATTGCCGCGGCGCAAAGCCAGGCCGCGTATGCCGCGAGGAGCAGTCGCTCAGTGAGGCCGAAGAATATGGGAGGGCGGAGCGACTCGGAAATCGGCAATAACGAAGCAAAGAACACGATCAGGCTGACCAGGATCAGATTTTATGGATTGCGCAAGACCCAGGAACAGGGCCGCCGATCCAAGCCCCCAGGCAAGCAGGCCGGCGGTAAAGAGCCACCCTTGGGCGCCACGCGCATAATAGCTCACCGCATAATTCAATGGAGACAGTTCGGGTTGGAGCAGGCGCAGCGCCAGGACGGCAGCCACAAAGCAGCCGTTCCCCGACAAACATGCGTACGCCAGCCAGCCGGTCGATAATGAATATGCCTGTCTTCGCTGCTTTGTCTCCATGGTCGGAAGAATAATCAGCCGCCCAATTCCTTTTTGAACTCCGCGAACTGCTGTTTCAGTTCGTTCAATTCCTGGCGCAGCGAAGCTATCTCTTCTTCCAACTTCGCGGTCTTGTCGTTCCCGGCTTGCGCCTGTTGAACCGAAGGGGCCGAAGGAGCTAAAGGAATTTGATGCTGCGGAATCTCTCTTTGGTCGATCTCGACAGGGCCGCCGAGCAGGTGGGCGAAGCGCGATTCCCGCGAGCCGGGCTGGCGCGCCGCCTTCACGACCAGGGGATTATCTCGCAGCGACAGTCCTTGCAACAGCGTTTCGACTTCGGCCAGACTCTCGTAACTGCGCAGGTGTTGAGTGCGCGAACGCAGCTCCCCGGAAGTTTGGGGGCCGCGCAGGATCAACACGCACATCAACGGGACTTCAGCCTCGCTCAAATCGAATGCTTTCGGAAAGAGGTGGCCGTATTTCGGCGTCCGCGCCTCCGCGCCGTGAAAAACATAAGCCAGATTCTTCCCCCGTAAACCATCGAGCGCTTTGGCCACGATATTTTCGTCGTAAGAGACTACCGGATCGCGATGATTCTTCTGATTGCAGGCGTTGACCAGCGCGTTAAGCGTCATCGGGTAATAATCGGGCGTAGCGATCTGCTTTTCGACCAGCGCGCCGAGCGCGCGTAATTCATACTCATTCAGTGTCGGGTTCACGATTTATACCTCAGGAAAAATACCCACGTGACGTCATAAGCCTTATCGAGCGATAATTATAGCGAGTGCAGGAAATGATTCACAGCTTATTAGATCAGGCTCTGGCGCGTCCCGGCGATATAGCGGTCGCCGGACGCCGAGGCTTGCGCGTAACGCGCTGGTCTTACGAACGGCTGGCGCGGACGGCCTGTCAATTCGCGCGCGAACTTGAATCGCGCGGCGTGGGCAAAGGCGACCGCGTCATTTTATGGGGCGAAAACAGCCCCGAATGGATCGCGGCCTTCTTCGGTTGTTTGATGCGCGGCGTCGTGGCGGTCCCGCTCGACGAACAAAGCGCGCCTGATTTCGTTGATCGCGCGCGGCGACAGGTCGATGCCAAATTGTCGCTGCTGGGCGAGGAGCAGGCGCGCCATTTCCCGGAACATAAGGATCGCCGGCCGGTGTTGCGCTTCGATCAATTGACGGAGGCCGTTGGGCGCCATTCTGCGGCGCCTTATCGAGATGAACAGATCGGGGCCGATGACCTGGCAGAGATCATTTTCACTTCAGGCGCGACCGCGGAGCCGAAAGGGGTTTGTCTGACGCACCGCAACCTGATGGCCAACATCAATCCTCTCCAAACAGAAATCGAAAAGTACCTGAAGTTCGAACGCCCATTTCATCCGATCAGATTCCTCTGCCTGCTGCCCTTGAGCCATGTCTTCGGTCAGTTTATGGGAATGTTCACGCCGCGATTGCTCTTCGGCGAGGTTTTCTTTTCACATTCGCTGAACCCGTCTGAAATCATCGCCATGATCAAACGCGAGCGCATCTCGGTAGTGGCGGCCGTGCCGCGCCAACTGGAAGCTCTGCGCGAAAAAATCGAGCGCGATTACGCGTCGCGCGGCGAGTTGGAGAGTTTCCGGCGGCGATTCGCGTCAGCCGAGGGCAAACATTTTCTTAAGCGCTGGTTGATCTTCCGCGACGTTCATCGACGCTTCGGATGGAAATTCTGGGCGTTTGTATCGGGCGGCGCGACACTGGATGAAGAGACTGAGAGTTTCTGGCAAAGGCTGGGTTTCGCGGTCGTGCAAGGTTATGGGATGACAGAGACGGCGTCTCTGGTGACGGTCAGCCATCCGTTCAAGCTCAAACATCGCTCGATCGGGAAAACGCTCCCGGGCCAGGAACTGAAACTGGACGAAAGCGGCGAGATCCTCGTGCGCGGCGCTAACATCTCGGCGG
>DASUFM010000998.1:0-5521 GCA_036274535.1 Blastocatellia bacterium | reverse complement strand
CGATCTGCGCCTGATAGATGGTGAGGAGATCAAACTCATCGGCGACGCCGACCGTTTGCAGCAGGTCGTGTGGAACCTGCTCTCGAACGCAATCAAATTCACGCCCGAAGGCGGGAAGATCGAGGTCGAACTGAAACGCGTAGGGGAGCGGGCGGAGTTGCGCGTAAGCGACACCGGCCGGGGCATCAGCCCCGAGTTTCTGCCGCATATCTTCGACCGGTTCCGGCAGGCCACCGGCGGCGACTCCAAGGCGCGCGCCGGACTCGGCCTCGGATTGACAATCGTTCGATACATCGTCGAGGCTCATGGCGGGAGCGTCATGGCCGACAGCTCCGGCGTAGGCCAGGGAGCGACATTCATCTGCAAATTTCCCCTGGCCG
This sequence comes from Blastocatellia bacterium, assembly GCA_036274535.1. Taxonomy (GTDB): domain Bacteria; phylum Acidobacteriota; class Blastocatellia; order RBC074; family RBC074; genus JAJVID01. The sequence goes on along the minus strand of DASUFM010000998.1, from coordinate 5,141 downwards.
GCGCCGAACAGGAGCCCATTCCCGCTGTCGAGCGCCAGCGGCCGCACCTGGAGCAATTGGCGAAAGCGGCGAAATCGGAGGCAGGCGCGGAACATTCGCTCAAAGGCGTAAAAGTGCTGGTTGTTGACGACGATGAAGACGCTCGTGACGTGTTGAAAGCGGCGCTTGACAGTTATGGCGCCGAGGTAACCACCGCCACCGGCGCGCCGCAGGCGCTGAACACGCTCGCCTCTGAAAAAATGGACGTGCTGGTGTCGGACATCGACATGCCGGGAATGGACGGTTATGAATTGATTCGGCGGGTGAGAGCCATGGCGCCTGAACAAGGCGGGCGGATTCCGGCGATTGCGCTTACCGCTTACGCCCGAGCCGAAGACCGCTTGCGCGCTCTTCAGTCAGGTTACCAGACCCACGTGCCCAAGCCGGTTGAGCCCGCCGAGTTGGAAATCGTGGTCGCGACGCTGGCCAGGAGTTTTAAAGGCTATGGTTAATGGAAGTGGACAGTGATTAGTGGACAGTGGGCAGGCTGCCCGCTAATCATTGTCCACTGGCAACCGTTTTCGGAGGATGAGCGATGAAAAAACTGAGAGTCCTGGTCGTGGAAGATAATGATGAGAGCCGCCAATTGTATGTTCTCGTGCTGGAGCGCGCCGGCTTCGAGGTGAAAGAAGCGGTCGGCGGCGAGGAAGCCTTACAGATGCTCGACCAGTGCGACCCTGACCTGCTCATCACTGATCTCCGAACGCCTTCAATGAGTGGCATCGATCTCATTCGCCGCATTCGCGGCGAAGAGAAATGGATGAACCTGCCGATCATCGCAATATCCGCATACAGCCATGAGCAGCTCGCTCATGCGGCGCTGCAGGGCGCGACGCGAGTGCTGCGCAAGCCCTTCGAGCCGAACCGGCTGTTGTCAGCCGTCTTTGAACTGACCAGAAAAATACGCGCCCGCTCAGCCAGCATTCAGGGCGTCGATTCCGAGAGCGGCCCGAACCACCAGGTATGAGGATCGAGGATCGAGGATCGAAGATCGAGGATCGATATAGAAGACAACGTATTCGATCGTCCATCTTCTATCTTCGATCTTCTCCCCGTACCGAATCCCAACTCAGCCCAAACCGGGCCAGATATTTCCGCAAACGGTCGGCGTCGTTCGAGGTCGTTTTGCGCGCGCGTGAAGAGCCGAACAGCTCCCTTCCGGCTTCCGACAGTGTGCGGCATTCTCTGCAAACTTTGATCACCGCCGCCAATTGCAACCTGTCGAACAGATCGATCTTTTCAAGTTCTTCGGCGCTCAGCAATCCCTGCAGGAATTGGTCGCCGTCGCATGTGACCGGCGATTTAGGAGCGGTCCACGCCGAAGATAATCTTTCGATCTCTTCTTCGACGACCTGGGTCGAAATCCTTCCGCCCGGAGCGAGAGTGGCCATTCGCGTGACGGCGCCGTTCAGGTCGCGGAAATTGCCCTGCCAGCGGGCCTCCGATGAAACGGCGAATTTCAGAAAACGGGCGCGGGCCTCGCGGCTGAAGGTGACGAGCGCGCCATTGCGCCGCGCATATTCGCCCAGTTCGTATTCCAGATTAGGCTCTATGTCCTCCGCGCGTTCGCGCAGGCCCGGCAGCCTGAAAGTCCAGAGGTTGATGCGCGCCAGCAGGTCTTCGCGAAACCCTCCTTCGCCGACCATCACCTGCAGATCGCGATTGGTCCCGGCGATCAGCTGAAAATCGCTCTTCACTTCACGGTCGCCGCCCAGCGGGAAAAACGTCTTCTCTTCCAGAGCGCGCAGCAGCATAGTCTGCTCGTCGATTCCCATCTCGCCTATCTCGTCCAGAAAGAGCACGCCGTTATTGGCCGCGCGCAACAATCCCGGCCGGTCTTTCAGCGCGCCGGTGAAAGCGCCTTTGACGTGGCCGAAGAGCGTGCTCATCGCCGCGTCGCCGCGGACCGTCGCGCAATTGACCTCTATGAAATCGCCGGTCGCCAGATGCCGCGCGCGCTTCAATTCATAGATTCGTTTCGCCAGCCGCGACTTCCCCGCCCCGGTCGGCCCCATCAGCAACAACGGGTCGCGCGAACGTATGGCCACCTCTTCGATGCGGTCTATCAATTGATTGAAAGCCCTGCTGCGCGTGGCGATGCCCGATTTCAAAAACGAGACGCCGTGTTCGCGCTCCTTCCGGAAGCGCGACGCGATGCGGTCGTATTTCGACAGGTCGAGGTCGATAATTCGATACCAGCCGGCGGTTTCGCCGCGTTCGCGCCCCGGCGCCATCGCGGTCTGTATCAGTTTGCCGGGAAAATATCGGGCCTCGGTCAACAGGAACAGGCAAATCTGCTGCACATGCGTGCCCGTCGTGATGTGAACCAGGTACTCCTCGCGCGCGGTGTCGAATTTCTGATTGCGCGCAAAATCGTGCAACGCGCCGTAAACCTCTTCCAGATCCCAGGGGTCGTTGAACTCCAGACGCGTAGAGCGAACAGTCGTCTCGGGCGAAATCGATCCGATATCGTCGATGACCGTTCGCGCCAGTCTTTCATAACGCTTCTGGTAAAGCATCTCGAACCGCTTGACGATCAAATCCTCCTGTTGACATACCGCCACCGTCGGCCGCCAGCGATCCCAGCGCTCAGGCCCATCGCCGCCGTCCACAGTCGGACCCAGCATCCCAATTATGACTATTTCTCTGGCCATAGAATAAAATCTAAATTACTAGCTATTGGGATAATACTTTCACTGCCTCGAAATAGCCAAACGATCAGGCAAAAATCCATCTGACAGGAAAATCCCCAGCAGGCTCAACAGATAGAATGAATCGTCCGAACTTTTGTCAGGCCGTGGCGCCGCGCATGCCCTATAGATAAACAGGACTTATAAGACTTATAGGTCCTATGGTCCTATAAGTCCTATTCATCGAGGTGGCAAAATGGCAAACAAGAATCTTTTTCAGTCCGTAGCCGGCAGGCTTCTGCCAAAAACTGACGCGCTCAACGAGCATCTCGCTCCCGCATATACGTTGTCGCCGAAGGCTCAGCTCGCGCAGTACGCGGTAACCGGTTGTTTAAACGGCGCATTCTATGCCGACGCCGGCGAGCAGCTCGACAGGGCGCTCGATCTTTGCAAGCGCCTGGACGCGGAATTCATCGCCAGGACCGCGATCTACGCTCGCGAGCGCGGCTTTATGAAGGACATGCCGGCGCTGCTCTGCGCCATCCTTGCGGTCAGGGACGTGAAGACTCTTGCCCGCATCTTTCCGCGAGTGATAGACAACGGAAAGATGTTGCGGAACTTCGTGCAAATGATCCGTTCGGGCGCGGCCGGACGTAAATCGCTGGGCACGGCGCCGAAGCGTTTGATCAACGAATGGTTCAACGCGCGCAGCGACGAAGCGATCTTCAGGGAATCGGCAGGCCAGTCGCCGTCGCTGGCGGACATCGTCAAGATGATCCATCCGAAGCCCGCCACGGCGAGCCGCGCGGCGCTCTACGGCTACTTCATAGGCCGCGAATTCGACGCCACGGCGCTGCCTCCCATCGCTCGGGATTACGAGCGGTTCAAGGCCGGCGAGACGCCCGATGTTCCGAACGTGCCGTTCCAGATGCTGACCAGCCTGCCGCTGGGCGCGAAGGACTGGGCGAACATCGCCCGCTCGGCCTCGTGGCAGATGACTCGTATGAACCTGAACACCTTCGCGCGTCATGGCGTCTTCAAGGAGCCGGGGCTCGCGGAGCTGATCGCAGGCCGTTTGCGCGACGAGCGCGCGATCCGCAAGGCTCGCGTCTTCCCGTACCAGTTGCTGGCGGCGTACCTGAACACTAACAGTCAGGGCGCTCAGGGCGGCGACGAAATTCCACACTCCGTGCGCGAAGCGCTTCAGGATGCGATGGAAATCGCCATCGGCAACATCCCGAATGTCGAAGGCAAGGTTTATGTCTTCCCTGACATTTCGGGTTCGATGCATGCCCCGGTGACGGGTTACCGCAATGGCGCGACCAGCAAGGTTCGCTGTGTTGACGTGGCCGCGCTGGTGGCTGCTGCTGTGTTGCGCCGTAACCCGGGCGCCGAAGTCATCCCGTTCGAGAGCAAGGCGCTGGAGGTCAGCCTCAACCCTCGCGACAGCGTGATGACCAACGCCGAGAAACTGGCCAGCCTGCCCTGTGGCGGCACGAATTGCAGCGCGCCCCTGGCGCTGCTCAACCGGCGCAAGGCTCAGGGCGACCTGGTCATCTACGTTTCGGACAACGAATCGTGGATAGACGCGCCGCGCTATGGCGTTTTCGGAGGCGGCGCCACCGAGACCATGAAGCAGTGGGCCGCATTCAAGCGGCGCAATCCGCGAGCGCGTATGATCTGCATAGACATTCAGCCCTACGGCACGGTCCAGGCGAAGGAGCGTCCTGACATCCTGAACGTCGGCGGTTTCTCGGATCAGGTCTTCGATCTGATCGTGGAGTTCGCCGGCGGACGTCTGAGCGACGACCACTGGACCGGCGTGATCGAAGCCGTAGAGTTGTAGCGCCCGACATTCAAAGCATTGGCTATTGGGTATTGGATATTGGTCATTGGCTCGCATGCAAATCAACATCCAATAGCCAATGCCCGATAGCCCAATTTCGTTTTTTGAATTTACGTTGGCGAATGCTGGCCGGGAGTACATGGTAACTAATGGGTTCGAATCCCATCTCCTCAGCCCCTACGGGCGCACTTAACTTCGCGTGCGCCCTGATATGCGGCGCGACGAATGCCGCAGGGAACTACATTAACTTGAGGGTTCCGGGTTCGAATCCCGGCGGCTTTGGCGACAAAGCCGTAGCTCAACGGCAGAGCATCATGATTGTTTCCTCAATCACTTGTCGTCGCGCAATTATTGAAAGGAGGTCGAAGCTTATGGACATTCAATCGCTGCAAAAGCATTTCGGCAGAATCGGAGCCAGAGTGAAAATCGCCGAAGCAGGCGCTTCGCTCGGCCGGCGTCAATTTATCAACATCGACATCGGCGCCGACGCGAAAGGCGAATACTTCGACATCAAATGGGACCCGATGGAGAACGGCGATCTTTTTGTTGTCAATGTAGAGCCGAAGATGAAACATCTGCTGCTGATGGCTCGTGGAGGGGCAAGCGCCGAGAGGTTTCTCTGCGGC
>DASUFM010000997.1:0-3353 GCA_036274535.1 Blastocatellia bacterium | reverse complement strand
GCCATCGCCTGATCCAGTAATTCGCGGCCGATCGCGTCCTTATCCCGCAACTGTATGAAGGATGCCCCTCCGCCCAACATCATTCTCACAATCTCTTCATGCGTGCAATTCGACCATTGGCGATCGGTGATCGCATATAGTTTTGGTATATCCATCATAGCTGCTAATTATCGCTGATTCGGCGAAACGCGGCAAAGCTGGCGGGATGATGTATAATCGGGCGCCCTCTGGATAAGATAGGACCTATAGGTCCTATAGGTCCTATTCATCGGAGTATAAGATGAAAACTCGTATTTTCGCTTCCTTGATTTTCCTCGCCTGCACGGTCTTTCTTACAGCCTGTCCGCAGCAAACCAGCATCAATCATATCAACGGCGACCCGGCGCGATATCGCGGGAAAGAGGTTTTGATTATCGGGACTGTAACCAACAGTTACGGCGCGCTCGGGACGGGAGCTTATGAGTTGAGCGATGACACAGGCAAAATCTGGGTGTTGACCGAGCGCGGAGCGCCCGTCAAAGGCGCGCGCGTCGGCGCGGTCGGCAAATATATCAACGGCGTCGTTTGGGGCGGGCGCAATTACGGGAGCGCTTTGCGGGAGACTGACAGGAGAGTTCAGTAACGGCTGGTCAAAAATAAGAGGCGGCGAAGAGAGGCGCATAGTGGCCCTTTCTCGCCGCCATTATTTTTATCGGGAGCTTTATCCGAAGCTGGCGCGGTTAGACCGCCACGCCGGTACCCTTGGGCCGGCCGTGAATTTTTATAGTATCGAAATCCTCCGCTTGAACAGTGAATTCGTAATTGTTCGCCGGCTTATACTTTCCTATCATCTCGTTAAATTTGACGACCATGGGCTCGACGTAATCCTGCATCCAGGCGGATCCGGCTCCGACCGCCTTGTGCTGGGCATGAGCGACGTCGTCTTTGCTGAGACCGATGTGGTGAAGCAGCCTCAGAGGCAGATACCTGGCCTCCAAGACTCCAGTATCCACGCAATATTCCTCCTTGCGGGATTCAAGTTCCAACAGCTCACTATAGAATGTTTCTTTATCACTGAAAGTCAGGCTTTTTTCCATTGTCCATCCTCCGTAGTGCGCTCGAGGCGCTTGTTGTTCGAGAATGCGCGCCACGCGACGGGCATTCATTTATTCGATCACGAATGAGAGCGAACCCGCGTCGAAACTCCTGACGTCGGACATGCGTGAATGAATTAGAACGAATAGTGTGATGGAAAAAAGCGTATGAATAATCGAACCTACCTGATTATAGATACGAAATTGACACTGTGTGAAAAGTAATCCAGGGGCGGCGCAATTGTCAAGAAATCTACTTTTCAACTGATTTGCGGAGAGAATTAATGAGACTGGCCGCCAGGATTGCCGCAGTCAGGATGGCGCAACCGACGGCGAAATAATCGCCATGCTGCGTGTAAAAAGTCCGAACGCCTCGCGTCCTGGCCTGCCAGACTTGCGCCCCCGGGGTGAACATCGGCAGAGGATCGATCACGCGGCCGTCGGCCGTGGCGAGCGCGCTGATCCCCGAATTGGTCACGCGCAACAGGTCGCGATCGTTCTCTATCGCGCGCATCATCGCATGCATCAAGTGCTGGCGCGGGCCGGCCGTGGGCCCGAACCAGGCGTCGTTCGAAACATTGACCAGCAGCGTCGCGCCATTCTGCGCGAACCTTCGCACCAGATTCTGATAAGCCGCCTCGTAACAGACGAACGATCCAACGCGGACATAATTCGTAGTCCGTTCGATGGCCGCCGAAGGCTCGTTTCCTTCCCCTTTCACGACTAAGGCCCGCTCGGCCTCCAGCCTGAGCAAATTCACCACGGCTTCAACGCCCGGAGTAAAGCCTTCTCCCTGAATCGTCCGCGGAACGAAACGCCCGAGAACTGAACGCCAGGGCACGTATTCGCCGAAGGGGACCAGACGAATCTTGTCATAGCGCCGCAGCGGTTTTGCGCCAAATTGCGGACTGGAATGCGGGCTAACGGTATGAACGCTGTTGAAAACCCGTTCGTTTTCGATCGTCTGAGTGCTGGTGATCAGGTAAGCGCCGGTCTCCCGGGCGAAGGCGTCCAGCTTTTCGCGAACCGCGGGATCGTTATCGTAAAACAAGGCGAGCGGCGATTCCGCCCAGATCACTATATCCGCTTTCTTGTCAGGCGCGCGGTTGATCGCCTCTTTCGTGAGTCCGATGACATTGTCCAGATCGCGCCCTGTCACCGCGGAATCAGGCGGCAGGTTAGGCTGCACGCCGACGACGGTCACAATCGCGCCGCCCGGATCCTCGCGCTGGAGTTGCGGCGGGAGGGTGAAGAAGACCGCCGCGAATAGGAATAAAACGGCCGCCGCTCGCGCGACCGGACGCTCTCTGAATTTGAGCGCGAGGACGATCAGCGCGCTCACGGCCACGATCTCGGCGCTGACCAGATATACGCCTCCGAGGCGCGACAGGCTGGCGATCCTGAAATGCCAGACTTGCGAAACGCCCAACGCGTTCCACGTCACGCCGGTTACGATCGGACGCAACCACTCGGTCGCCACCCAGACGACGGGCGCGAAGGCTATCGCCGCCCAGCCGAACCTGCGCGTGAGTTTCGCCATCACCGCCGCGAAAATCGCAGGGAAGATCGCCAGGATCGCCGCGAACAGCATCGCCACGGCGTAGGCGACGCCCGTCAACACCTGGCCGAAATGCGTCATCGAATGCGCGATCCAGTTTTCAGCGAAAAACGTGAATTCGAACCCGACGAGCCATCCCAGCCACAGCGCGCGCCGCGTGGTCACGCCTCCCGCGATTACTTTCAACAAGGGCGCGAGCGCGACCCATGCAAGGAAACTCAGTTCAAACGGCGGAAACGCCAGAAGAAGCAATAACGCCGAGACGGCGGCCGCAATTGATTGCCACAACAACCCGTCGGACGTGAGCGAAACCTTGGAAAGCGACAACTTCGATCTCATCCGCGCTACCGCCGCTCCTCGTCTTGAATCTGATTGGAGTTTTGATCGGAAGGCTCGCCAGTCTGCAATGGCTGATTCTCACTGCAGTCGCTGATTCCGGGCCCGCAATTCCGGACGATCCGGACAATGCTGTTATGTGAAGTACGCAATTTATTCATCAAAATTTCGGCGTCGGACAGTTTCGCAAGCGGTCCGACTTTGATCACAAAGCTCTGGCCCGTGGGAGAATCCTCGATCTCAGCGGGCGCGCCGTACCGATCCCGCAGCTCTTCGCTCTGTTGTTCCGCCAGAGTCCTGGTCTGCAATCCGAGCACGCGCACCGTGAAACCCTTGCCGTCTTTCGCCACTTCCAGAGTTTCGTTGGTTTTAGAAACATAAGTGAC
>DASUFM010000996.1:0-3801 GCA_036274535.1 Blastocatellia bacterium | reverse complement strand
GCCGCCGAGGGCCGGAAGGCTCTCGAACGTTTTCAGCAATTGCAGGCTTCCGGTTACAAGACTACTCTCGGAAACCTTTACGGTGAGAAGGGACGCTACGCCGAAGCCGTCGTCAGCACGGGCGCGGAACCCGATCTGGTTTCAAAAGCGGCGCCGAACGTCCGCTTTGTTGAAGCCGAGGCGGGCGTCAATATCAAAACCGGCGTAAAACCACTGACCGGCGCGCTCGGACGCAGTATCGCCAGGGCCGAATTCGATGATCAACTCAAACGCGGTCTGGTCGCGCCGTTCAGCTCCAGCCTCGCGCTGGCTGATTTCGACGGCGACGGGCGGCCGGATCTTTTCGCGTCCGGCCTTGACGACGCCGGCAAAGCCTTCATCAAATTGCTTCGCAATGAAGGCGGCAAGTTTTCGGACGTGACGGAGAAATCGAAGCTCACCGCCGGCAATCCCGCGAGCGGCGCGGTCTTCGGCGATTTCGACAACGACGGCAAGACAGACATCGCGATCTTCGGCTATCAAACGCTCGCGCTTTGGCGCAACAACGGCGACGGGAGTTTCAGCGACGTGACCGCGAAATCAGGTCTGCCGGCGAACCCCGCTTCGTGGGCTCTAACCGCCGCCTGGGTGGACGCGGACCACGACGGCGACCTCGATCTCTTCGTAGGGAATTTCGCCGACCTGTCGAAATTCCCTGACAAGGATTCGGCGGTTTTTCCAGAAGACTTCGCGGGCGAAGAGAACAAGCTCTATCGCAACAACGGCAACGGAAGCTTCACCGACATCACCGCGCAGACGGGCCTTGGAGGAGGGAAGAATAAGACCACTGCGGTCGTCGCCACCGACTACAACAACCAACGCGACATAGATTTTCTGGTGGTCAATTACGGATCGCCCGCCCAGCTTTTCAGCAATCAGCGCGACGGATCGTTCAAAGAGGTCGCGGCCCAGGTTGGAATTAAAGAGGCCGGCAAGACCCTCGGAGTAGGCGCGGGCGACATCAATAAAGACAGCTTCACTGATTTTTATTTTCTGGATTACGCCGGCTTGCCCTCCTGGTATCTGAGCGACGGGCGCGGCGGATTTGTAAGAAAGCAGGATGAAAAAGTCGGGGGGCGAAGGCCCGACGGTATTCTGGCGCAGACCGCTGATTACGATAACGATGGATTATTGGACGTTGTCGAATTGAACAGGGAAGGGTTGCGCGTGCGGCGTAATATCGGGGACGCCGTCAATTTTGACGCTGTTTTTCCAGTATCAGAATCGATTGGCGACACGCGCGCGCTGGCTACGGGCGACATCGACGGCGACGGAGCGGTTGATCTGCTGATAATCAATGGCAAGGGGGAAGTCGTCGCGCTAAAAAACGAAGGCGCCGGCAAAAACTTCGCCGCGATCGCGCTCACGGGCAAAACCAGCAATCGCAGCGCCGTCGGAACCAAAGCCGAACTTCGCAGCGGCAGCCTGCGACAGAAGCTGGAAGTTTACGCCTCATCGCCGGCCCCCGCCTCCTCAGGCCTGATTTTCGGACTCGGCTATCGCACGGCGGTCGACTCACTGCAACTGCTCTGGCCGTCGGGAGTTATGCAATCCGAACTGGACGTCAAACCATCGACGACGAACGCTTTTGAAGAGCTGGACCGCAAGGGCACTTCTTGCCCGATCCTTTACGCCTGGACCGGCGAGCGGTATGAATTCGTCACGGACTTTCTAGGCGGTTGCGCAATAGGCGCGCGCGAACCGGGCGACACCTGGAGTTATCCCGACACTGACGAATATATTCGCGTCACGGGCGATCAATTGAAAGAGCGCGACGGAGTCTATTCGATCCTGATGAACAATCAGCTCGAAGAGGTGATCTATTTTGACGCCGTCAAACTGCTCGCCGTCGATCATCCGGCCGGCGTGGAAATCTACCCGAACGAACGGTTGATGCCCGGCCCGCCTTATCCGGAGTTCAAAATCTACGCCACGCGCGACGCGCGGCCTCCGGTCAAAGCCTTCGACGATAAAGGCGCCGACATTTTGTCACTGATCAGGGATATTGATCGCCGCTACCCTGAAGATTTCGAGAAGCTGAAATTCAAAGGTTACGCGAAAGAGCACACGATCACGCTGGATCTGGGCGACATACGGCGCCGCGACAAGGTCCTGCTGCTGTTGACCGCATGGATTGATTACGCCGATTCGACTTCGAATATGTCGGCGGCGCAGGCCGGCGCCACAATCACGCCGCCATACCTGCAGGTCAAAAACGCGCGCGGCGAATGGCAGACCGTGGTTCCGCAGATGGGATTTCCGGCGGGATTGCCGAAGACGATGGCGGTTGATTTAAGCGGCAAATTCCTCTGCGACGATACGCAGGTTCGCATCGTGACCAGCATGCGAATTTATTGGGATCAGATTCTGGTCGACGTTTCTGGCGGAGATTTCCCGACGCGCGTGACGAAACTCGAACCGCTGCGCGCCGACCTGCGCTGGCGCGGCTTCCCGCGGGAATATTCGCCCGACGGCCGCAAGCCACTCATCTACGATTACAGCGTGATCGAACCGCTGGCGCCGTGGAAAGCGCACCTGGGCAATTACACGCGCTTCGGCGACGTGCGTGAATTGCTGCTCTCGCCCGACGATATGTACGTCATCACGCGCAACGGCGACGAGATGCAAATCGATTTTGACGCGCGCAGCGCGCCCGCTTTGCCTGAAGGATGGAAGCGAACTTTTCTGGTCTTCGCCGACGGCTTCGGCAAGGACATGGATATTAACTCGGCGCGCCCGGAAACCATCGGCGAATTGCCTTTCCATGGGATGAAGAGCTATCCACATTCGCCGGAAGAGCGCTACCCATTGACGAAACGGCGCCAGGAATATCTGGAGCGCTACAACACGCGCACCGTCAATGAGCAGACGCAGGCGTTCTGGCGGGGAATAAAGTGAGGATGGAAAAATAGAGTGGGGCCTTCACTTTTCGATGGCGCCGAAACGTTCACGGTAACGATACAGCTCTTCGGTCAGTTCCTGCCAGTTCGGCAGAAATTGCCCACTCTTCGGATCGAACAATCGTAACGTCTCGCCGGTGTCCACCAAATCAAGACCTAAGACCTTGCTGCGCAGACGGCCGTCATGCGCGTTCATCACTTTATATTTGCCGTCTTTCAACCGATATCCGACGAGCGGGTCATCGAGGTAATCATACTCGGGGTCAAAGATAAAGTACTCTTCCACGCCGAGTTGTTCATATAGCCGCCATTTCTCCTGCAAATCCTCGCGCCACGTTTGCCGCGAGGTCAACTCGATCACGACCTGCGGCGTGACGCTTTCCTCCCACAGCTTGTAAATCCGCCGCTGGCGCTTACTGACTCCACGCGCGACGAAAACATCAGGCGCGACTCGTTTCTTCGGATTTCCTTCGACGTAATAGATCAGGAGATTGCCGGAAACATAGACATCTGGTTGGGCGTGAAAAAAGTTATCCAGGGTGAAGATAAGATCGAAGAGCAATTGGCGATGAATATCGCTCTCAGCTACAGGCTTGCCATCGCTTGCAGGATAGAAGGTAAACATGGCTTATACAGGATTTGTAAGGTTAATAAATCACTTCTGTCGTTCCGGCCTGCGTTGGCGCCTGATAATAACATGATCTCCGCCTGATTGCTTATTATTTGGTTTTTGCGCTGACTGATTGCCTGATCTCTCCGACCAGAAAAAGCGATCCGCAAACAACGATCAACCCATCCGGCGGCGTGACCCGCAACGCTTCATCCAAAGCCTCGCCGGCGTTTTCCATGCGAATCACATCAC
>DASUFM010000995.1:0-4512 GCA_036274535.1 Blastocatellia bacterium | reverse complement strand
GTATTGCGGTTTGCGAATGAAAAATCCGCAATCCGCAATCCGCAATCCGCAATCAGTAGCCCTTGATGGGGAAGTCCTTGCGCAGCGGATGGCCCTCGTAATCCGCCGGGGTCAGTATCCGAACCAGATTCGGATGGCCGTCGAACGTGACGCCGAACATGTCATACACCTCGCGCTCCAGCCAGTTCGACGATTTCCACAGATCCCACATCGTCGGCAGGCGCGCATCTTCCTCTCCGAGGAAGACTTTTACCCGCAACCGGTGATTGTGCGCGAAAGAATAAAGATGATAAGCGACGGCGAAGCGCGGGATCGCGAATTCGCCCAGGTCGACGCCGCTGATGTCACTCAGGTAGTCGAATCGCAAAGACGGCTCATCGCGCAGCCAGGCCATGAACTCGAAGAGACCGTCGCGTCTGGCGACTACGGTAATCTCGTTCGCGGCTTCGATGACTTCCTCGATTGTGTCCTTGAATTTTGCGCTAATTAAAGAGGCGTCTGCGTAGCGAGGGTAACGGGCTGCGCTTTGTAACTGTTCTGATGTTCGAGAATCTAAGTTTTGAGAACCTACGTTCTGAGACATGGATTTAAGCAGCTTTCTCTTCCTTGAAAACCTTGTCGCGTTCGATCTTCTCCTGCAGCTTCATAATAGCCCAGATCAAACCTTCGGGTCGCGGCGGGCATCCAGGGACGAAAATGTCTACCGGAACCACTTTGTCAACGCCCTGCACGATGGCATAGTTGTTGAACACGCCGCCGGCGGACGCGCACACGCCCATCGAGATCACCCATTTGGGCTCCGGCATCTGATCGTAAATGCGCCGCAGCACCGGCGCCATCTTGATCGAGACGCGGCCGGCGACGATCATCACGTCGGCCTGGCGCGGGCTGGCCCTGAAGACCTCCGCCCCGAATCTCGCCACGTCGTTGCGCGGGTCGGTCATCGCCATCATCTCGATGGCGCAGCACGCCAGACCGAAAGTGGCCGGCCACAGCGCCGATTTACGCGCCCAGTTGACCAGTGAATCGAGCTGCGTGGTAATCACTTCTGGTAAAACTGCGCCGATTTTAGTTTCGAGTCCCATAATTTAATGATCCAACTTGTACAGTACCGCTCGCGTTAGTGAGCGGTTTCACGAGTATTCAACCGATTGTCCGCTCGTCCGGAATTATTAATTCCTGCTCCACTCAAACAATCCCTTTTTCCAGACGTAGATGTATCCGACCAGCAGCACCGCGATGAAGATCATCATCTCGAAGAATACAAAAGGTCGAAACGCCGTCTGGCTCATTGCCCTAAAGATGACGGCCCACGGCAGCAGGAAGACTGCCTCGATATCGAACAGTATGAAGAGCATCGCAATCAGGTAAAACTTCACCGAAAACCGCTGACGGGCGGAACCGACCGGGTCCATTCCGCATTCGTAAGGCATCAGCTTGGCTCGCGTGTCTTTGCGCTTGCCCACAAGGTGAGAAAGGACGATGTTCGTCACTGCGAACCCCGCCACGAAAACGAAGACGATTAGAATCGGAATGTATTCTTTCATTAACTGCTCTCGGGCTGGACTTACGCTTCCAATGGATTTGACCCTTTACTTAATGATGCTTGCGTGTACGGGCACCGAATGGAAGCTTCTATCAAGATTGAGAATCTTAGTACAATCCCCCCTGCCCTTGCAAGATAAGCGCGATATGGGAAGGATCATACATAGGTTAAGGAAAAGAACTTTAGCCACGAATAAACGCGAATCTTCACGAATGGCGGAAAAACGCCGGACAGACAGCCTATGAAACGGGGCCAGACCAGAAATAATATTCGTGTTCATGCATGTTAATTCGCGGCTAAAACATTTGCGAAACCACGAACAATCCCTGTGTTTTCTATTGTTAAGGGCTTCAGGGAGGCCGCGCCTTGACCAATTTCTGGCGCAATGATACTTTGCGGCGCGAAGAGCCGTAGAGCGGCATAATGAACATCTGTTACTCGGTTGAGCCAGGCCCCGTTGCCCCGTTGCCCCGTTGTCCCATTGTCCCATTCGGGCACAGTTAAACTGGACAGGCTCGCGCGCTGGAAATCGAAATGATAAAAAGGAGATCGGAGATAGACGAGCGCAGCCGTGAAATGCTTGCGCTACTGATCAAGACACACATCACGACCGGTGAGCCGGTCGGATCTCGCACGATTTCCAGGATGTCCAGCGAAGGCTTATCCTCCGCCACGGTGCGAAACATCATCGCCGACCTTGAGGAGGCCGGCTACCTGGAGCAGCCACACACGTCCGCGGGCCGCGTGCCCAGTGACAAAGGGTATCGGTTCTACGTCGATCACATTCTTGACCAGACCAGACTCTCCGAATCCGACGAGACGACGATTCAACAAGGACTGCTCGGCGAGCGGGTCTCGGCGAATTGGCCCAGCGCGGATCAATTAATGTCCCGCGCTTCTCATCTTCTCTCTCATTTCTCCCAGAACGTCGGGATCGTTATATCCCCGAATATCGCCTACGACATTATTAAACATATCGACTTCGTTCGGCTGAGCGACGGGCGCATTCTGGTAATCACGGTTTCCCGAGCCGGGCTGGTTCAGGATCGTCTGGTGAGGATTGACGAAGAATTGACTCAGGATGAATTGAACGGCGCCGCGAATTACGTCAACGCCAATTTCAGCGGCAAGAGCCTGGTCGCGATCCGCTCGGAGCTGCAAAGGCGGCTGTCCGAGGAGAAGGCGCTGTATGACCGCCTGCTGCAGATCGCAATTATGATCTGCGAGCGCGGGATGAGCGAGACCGCCCAGTCCGAGTCCGAGGTGTTTATCGAGGGCGCTTCCAACATCGTCACCAAACCCGAATTCGGCGACATCGAAAAAATACGCGAGTTGCTGCGGGTATTCGAGGAGAAAGAGCGTCTCATAAAAATCCTCAACGAATGCGTCGACCAGATAGTTCAACAGCAGGCCGTGGCGATCCGCATCGGCGCCGAAAATACACTGCCTACCCTGCGCGGCTGCGCCATAATCACTTCTAATTACAGTTATGGCGATCAGATCATAGGCAGCCTCGGCATTGTAGGGCCGGTCAGAATGGAATACGCGCGCGCCATCGGCGCGGTCAATTTCATCGCGCGTTTGCTCGAGCAGGCGCTCGCCGAGTCTCCGGCTGGCGCGCTCAATTGAGAATAAGTATCATTAAAAAGTAGCGTCAGGGCATTGAATACAAACAAGGTGAAGGGAAACCAGTGAGTAAAAGAGATTACTACGAGATCTTAGGCGTCAACCGCAACGCCACTGAGCAGGAGCTGAAGAGCGCTTATCGAAAACTGGCTCTGCAATACCACCCGGACCGTAATCCCGGCGATCATTCGGCCGAGGACAAGTTCAAGGAGATAAACGAGGCGTACGGCGTCCTCTCGAACGCCGAAAGCCGCTCGCGTTATGACCGCTTCGGTCATGCGGGAGTCGGATCGTCCGCCTCGTCAGGCGCGTGGGCCGCGCCGGATTTCGGAGGGTTCGAGGACATTCTGGGCGACCTTTTCGGCGATCTCTTCGGCGCGCGCGGTTCTCGCAGAGGAGGACCGCAACGCGGCGCCGACCTGCGCTACGATCTTGAGATCACACTGGAGCAGGCGGCCGCCGGCTTCAAAACCCAGATAATCATTCCGCGGCTCGAAAGCTGCGCCACTTGCAACGGATCAGGCGCGGCCCCCGGTTCCTCGCCGGTTACCTGCAATCTTTGCGGAGGATCGGGACAGATCAGATTTCAACAGGGGTTCTTTTCGGTCAGCCGCACCTGTCAACAGTGCCGCGGCGCGGGTCGCGTTATCACAAATCCCTGCAAAACCTGCCGAGGCCAGGGCAGAACCGAGAAAGAACAACAACTTGAAGTGAAAATACCCGCCGGGGTCGACACCGGCGCGCGTTTGCGCCTGGCTGGCGAGGGCGAGGCCGGACAGAGCGCCGGGCCGGCTGGCGATCTTTATGTCGTGATCCACGTCAAAGAGCACGATATCTTCGAACGCCAGGGGAATAATTTATACGTCAGTGTTCCTGTCACATTCACGCAAGCCGCCCTCGGCGCGGAGATAAGAGTCCCCACGCTGGACGGCGAAGAGATTCTGACCGTCCCCGAAGGCACGCAAACCGGCTCCATCTTCCGTATAAAAGGCAAAGGCATAGTCTCATTGCAAGGCCACGGACGCGGCGACCTGTTTGTCGTTACCAGCATCGTCACACCGACTCGATTGACACGCGAACAGAAACGATTGCTGGAAGAGTTCGCCAATATCGAAGAACGGCTCAACCAGGGAACGGCGCGGCGCTTCGGCAGCAAAGTTAAAGACATCTTCAGCTAAATAAGCAATTCCGAAAATCTTGTCGGGCGTATCGAACGGATGCGCCCCAATCTCTTGGCAATCTTCCTGATAGTCTCCGCTGTAGCTCCCCGGGCGAAACGAACGCCGTTTCGTCAATGTCCTGCCCCTTAATGTCCTGTACCATCTTAAAAGGAGATGATC
>DASUFM010000994.1:0-5494 GCA_036274535.1 Blastocatellia bacterium | reverse complement strand
CTAGATAACTAAGAGGAGAGTGTCATGAAAAACTTATTTACAGCAGTTATTTTGGGAATTGCGTTTGCGGGCGTTTCGCTCGCTCATACTTCGTTGGAAGAAAAGACCGGTGAACGGCAGGCAGCCAAGGCGGCCGAGGTGAAGGTGGCCGTGATCGAATTCAGCCCAGGGCCGAATGCCTCCGGGATGCCCCCCGAGGCCAAGCGACAGCTTCAGGCCAGCCTGGCGTTCGCACTTGTGGAAAGCGACAGATTCGACGTCGTGGATGTAAGGCGGACGCGGGCTGCGTCACAGGGGGATCTCGCGGCCATCAACGGCGGTTCTTCTACTGCCGCGGCGGTAAAGCTCGGCAAGCAGCTCGGTGTGAGCTATGTCCTGACCGGTACCGTGGTGGAATACACGCCTAAGGGTGCAGACGGCTTTGGTCGTGTGATCTTGAAGACCCAGCTCATCGAGGTGGCCACCGGCAAGGTCAAACATGCGGGCGAAACGACGCAGCTGAGCACGAGCGCAATGAGGACAAACGGCGCCGCCGAAATGCAAACGAAGGCGATGAAGCCCGCCATCGAGAAGCTGACGGAGACGCTTGCGGGATTGAGGCTTTGATCGCGACAAGGGACTGGCAAGCAGGTTCGCATGCCCTACAAAATTGTCGGGCTTGGCGTATGATTTTTCCTGGAAGTCACCGAGACGCCATCAAGCGCCAGGCGCGGTAGGTCCGAAAACCCTTAAAGCGCGCCGGCTCGCGTGCGAAGTTTCCTCCGAAAAACCCAGGAGGGCGCGCGCATGCGCGCAAGGTTCCGCTGAATGGGCCTCATCGAAGTTTCGCACGCGAGCCGCATGCGCTCCGAGGCGTTCCCACCGCGTTCCATACGTCGCCTCGCGCATCGGATGTTAATGGGCGGCGATGCTTTCGAACATTCTTCCGGCCACCGACGACCCGGCCAGCAAAATTGAAGCGCCGATCGCGAGCAGCGCCACCAGAATCAGAGCCAGCGGCGCAATACCGCTCAGAGACAGAATGCCCAGTACAATCGAGCCGGCTCCGATCAGCGCTTCCGAGCCGCTGGCCGCGTAGAGCGCATCGCGCGCCATATATTGCTCATGATAACGCTCAAACTCCGCCTCCCGCGCCTGTTCAGCAGCCCCGAACGGCCCTCTGATCGGCAACGAGGTCAGTCTGGTTATGGCGCCGCTCGCCAACAGCAGCGCGCACCCGAGAACGATGACCGACGCGCCCAACATAACCAGTTGGTGGATTCCGAGCAACGCCAGAATGCCGAGCACGATCCCCGCAAAGCCGGCCAGCGATTCCATCGCCATTCCTCCGCCGATGACACTGTGGCTCAGTCTTGGACGCGCTCCGCTGAAAATGCGCTTATATTGCGACGCCAGTGTCCCGCCGCCAATCAAGAGAGCGCCGCCTGCCGCGATGGAGGCGATTGACGCCATCGTGACTGGCATGAAGCCGATCAAACCGAGAATTGAGAGAACCAGCGCGCCGATCCCGCCGATGCTTTCGACGATCGAGCCGCCGCCGACCTCTTCGATCGCATGGCGCTCTTGTTCGACCGGGGATCTACGTTGTTCAATGATTACGTTGTTCATGATTTCCTCCTTCACCCAAGCTAAATAAAATATCAGTGAATAATCATTTCTCTAAAAACGGCTACTCTGTAGCTCTTTAGTCGCAAACTGCATTCCACTGGTCGTGTGGGCGTTTTAAGCGCCAATACCTCCATTATCAATCCATTCGCGCACTGTCGCGCGCCCGACCCCGGCAGAGGCGACAGTGATGACCACGTCGGCCAGACACGCGCTTCGAGCAGGAGGCAGCGCGTCTTTGTAATCAGCGCATTCCTTCCCAATGAGATGCCAGAGCGCGTGGAGTTTGTGGCGCCGACGCAGTAGGTCCCGGCGTAAAGACAATAAGATTACGGTGAACGACTTTGCTTCGGCGTGATCATCCCCGCTTCGGCAAGTG
The DNA here is from genome assembly GCA_036274535.1 of Blastocatellia bacterium. GTDB lineage: Bacteria > Acidobacteriota > Blastocatellia > RBC074 > RBC074 > JAJVID01. Next base: position 3,510 of record DASUFM010000994.1, on the reverse strand, counting down.
TTTCAGCAGCAAATGAAAATAGATCAGCCCCGCATAAGGCTTCCATCGGATGAGCGCATGGCGCGTCCCCTCATAATCCAATGGCTTCTCCAGACGCAACCAGCGTTGCAGATTATTGCGCGCGCCTACGTCATCTCCGGGGAAGACGTGCAGCCGCCCAGGTCCGCGCATTTGTAATTTGAGTTCTCCTTTTCCAACTCTTGCAGTTCTTCCAGGAACGCGGCGTCTTCGGGACGACGGTTGGAGTAAAAGAGAAAGAGATGATGGAGCGACTTCTGTTCCGCCGCTTGCCATAGCATGCTGCGGAAAGGCGTAATGCCAATGCCACCGGCCGGAAAAACGGCCGGCCGGGCGGCGTTCTGATGCAGAGTTGCACCAGATGCCTAAACCACGCGCCATGCAGAAAGTTTTGATCTTCCGTCGCGGCTACAGCGACACGAATGGCGCGAAGCGAGTCCCCGCGCGCCTCGTCCGCGCTCTTGCGTATAGATCTCTCGTGAGTGGCCTTTGAAGAAGAGGAGCGAAATCGAATTCGCGATGTAAACCCTTTCTGACAATTTTAGTATATCAAATTCCTGCTCGGAATGCAGGTTTCAGGCCCTCAGAAAACGCCATCAAAAACTTGCCTGACTTTTCCCGCCGTGGATGATCTATCCGGTTCGTCTCAATAGAAAGGGGAAACTCGCATGAAAAGCTCTATGAACACATTGCAATCGCACACTCCGTATCCAGACGGCGAGGACCGGCCCGGCGACAAGCCGGCGCTGCGCGACGCGACAGACGGGCGCGCTCTGCTCGATCGCATCCTGAATACGCCGGGCCTGGAGCAGGTCGTCCCCCGACTGCGGCCCGAGCTGCTTCACCGAGTCATTCAAACCTGTGGGCTTGAGGATTGCGGCGAGATCGTGGCTATGGCGACGCCGGAGCAGCTGGCGCGCATTTTTGATCTGGACCTGTGGCGCGCCGCCCAGGCCGGACTGGACGAGCAGTTCGACGCCGGCCGTTTCGGCGTGTGGCTGGAAGCGCTGCTGGAATCCGGCGGCGCCGCGGCGGCGCAGAAGATCGCGGGGGTGGGCGTCGACCTTGTAGTCGCCGGGCTTGCGCAGCACGCGCGCGTCTACGACCGCGCTGCGGTTACGCCCTATGAGACGACGGATGGAGAACTGATCACATTCTACGCGGATGCGATTAGCGTCTTTGATAATGGGCTCACATTCGACCTCGGCGGCTATCTGCTCATTGCCAGGCGCGCAGACTCCTGGGAAGCGATTGTCGAGATCCTGATGTCACTTGGCGCGGAGCGTCCCGATTACTTCCATCAGGTGATGCGAGGCTGTGTTGAGCTTTCAAACTCCGGGCATGAGGTCGACGGACTGGACGATCTGCTTCCCGAAGCGGATCAGGCCATGTTCGACCTGACGGCCGATCGCGAACAACGCCGGGAAAAACAGGGATATACGACGCCCGCTCAGGCTCGCGCGTTCCTGCAGATGTCGCGGGAGCTTCGGCTTGGAAGCGCCGCCGCGCCGCCCGCCAACCCGCTTGCGCGCGCATATTTCCGGGCTATCGACGAGACGAGAGCTGCGGACGCCGACAGCGCGTCAGGCGAATCCGGGCTTCTGGCGGCCGGATCAGAAGCGACGACTGATCCAACCCTGAGGGTAACCCCGCGGGACGCCGATGATGCGGTCGCCGCGGTCTACGAGATACTTTCCGACGCCGGGATCCTCGCGCCGCCGCCCCGATCGCTGCCTGCCGCATCTGAGATTCGCGCGCCGCGCTTCGGCCAAATCCGAGCGCGCCTTGAGTTCGCGCTCGACCATGATCGGGCCGCCTGGTCGGCGAGGAACCAGGACCTGGCCTATCTTGCAAACACGCTCATGGCCGGATGTTCCATACAGGCGCGGCCCTTTACTGCGCAGGAGGCGTCGGACGCCGCCATTGCGATCTGCAACCTTGGCCTGGAAAACTGGCCGTCGAATTGGCTTCCGGCGAACGCGACGGCGCCGCCCATCTCCTTCCTTATCGATCACGACCTCATCGGCGTATTCCAGGTCGGGTGGACGGTCCTTCATTGCGAAGTCGTCATGTACGCGGCGGAACAACTGATCGCAGTCCTGGACCAGATACGGTTTGACGACCGCGAGATTCAGGCGGAACTGGATACGCTTCGGCTCGAGATGGCGAAACATTGGCGGGCTGGCTCGCCGTGGCGCGCGCGGGACGCGCTGGATGTGATTGCGACACTGGATCTGCCGGCGTGGGCCGTCCTGCTCGCGTTGATCGACGAATGCCCGGCGCTGCACGCGGCCGCCGGCGCGTCACAGAACTCACGAATTCTTTCTGTCAGCGCCACGGACCTGGAGTTCATTTCGGAGAACAAACAGATCGCATCCATCCACGAATTCATGCGGTCACTGCCGGAAACACTGAGCCGCTGAGAGGGCGGCTAAACGGTCAGACTTGAAGCTGTAGGTAGTCAATGGCAAGCGCGCGATCAGCAAGGCTCAGGCGGCGCGCCTCACTATGGGTCATGAATGGCAGCCGATGGTCTCGGCCGGCGACGCCCTTACAGCCGTTCGCTGCCGTTTGAGGCGGCTTACTTGCCGCATCAAACCCGGACTGCTCAGTCCTTGTATAGCAGGCTCATATGTTGAATGCGCGGCCCGCCGAAGCCCTTCCGCGGTAGCCTTAAGAACAGGCCTTCCAGCCTGAAGGCCTGTGATTTCAATACGACATAGCCGGCGGATTCAAAATCTACGGATCGCAAGCCATACCATTTCGGCCCGGTTTCACTGTCCCAAAAGACCAGCGTCTGTGGCGGCGATTGGCGGATCAACTCCAGATTGTATTCGCGGTCTGAGGTGAAGTGCGGTCGTTCCGCAGAATCACGGTCGAAGACAGCCCACATATAAGCCTGGCTGCAGATCAGGCGCGCGACCGGCTGTTCGTTCGCGCGGAACCATTCGAACATTTCATCAACGGCTCGCGCGTCGCGCGTGAATATCCAACTGTCGACGTAAACGACGGAGATCAGAAACGACCCCGCGAGCGCGATTGCGGCCAGAGAGTTTCGCGCGGCGCCAGAGCGTTTCGCCAGTCGTTCCGCCAGAACATTCCATCCGGCGAGCGTGATCAGCGCAACCGCCGGCGATACGCAAACGAAATATCTGGTATAGCCAGCGGACCCGAACCATCCGCGCCAGAACATCAGTGAATGCGCGGCGAATAAAAACAGAAAGGCCGAGACTCCGGACATGAATTCGCGGCCTTTCAATAGCCGCCACAGCCCGACTATAAAAGGCGCGATCAGTAACGGACCGATGATCAAAGGCGACATCGCGACGTACCACCAGATAGGCCCTGTGCCGTTCGCCTTTCCATCAGGCCGCCAATCAGGCGGCCAGTCGTGGATGATCCAGAGCGGGTCGCCGCTGATCAAATACGCCGCCAGCCACCACGCGAGCATGCCCGTAGCGAGCAATAACCATTGCGGATTGCGGATTGCGG
>DASUFM010000993.1:0-3460 GCA_036274535.1 Blastocatellia bacterium | reverse complement strand
AGGCAAGATTGGGTCGGTACCGCGACCGGTAGGGAGCTTCGCAAGGGCCTGGATAACGCCCCCTACCGGTCGCGGTACTGAATCGGCGCCCCAATCTTTGCTGTTCTGATTTAGGACAAGAATAATGAAGATCGAAGGAATTCTCGCTGAGACAAACAAAGGAATGGAACAGTGACGCATCAGGGGCTATCGACTGAAGTTGCGCAGGCTCGCCTGCTGCAATACGGGCCTAACGCTTTGCCGGAAAAGGCTCCGACGCCGCTGTGGAGGCGTTTCGCGAGCCAATTCCAAAGCCCGCTCATCTATATTTTGCTCTTCGCGCTGTTGGCCGACGCGGCCATCTGGGTGAGCGAAGGAGCGACGGGGCTGCCGGTAGAATCAATCGCCATCGCCGTCATACTGCTGCTCAACGCCGGGCTGGGCGTCTATCAGGAGAGCAAATCCGAAGCGGCGCTTGAGCGGCTGAAGGAGATGGCCGCGCCGATGGTCTGGGTGATGCGCGACGGAAGACTCGTTCATCTGCCGAGCGCGGAACTCGCGCCAGGCGACCTCGTGCGTGTCGAGGCCGGCGACCGTATTCCCGCCGACGGCGCGCTGATCGAAGCCGAAGGCGTGATGATTGACGAGTCGACGCTGACCGGCGAATCGGGGCCGGTCGATAAAGAACTCGGCGAAGAGGTGTTCAGCGGCACGCTGTTCGTGCGCGGCAAAGGCTACATAGAGGTCAGCCGCACCGGCGAGATGAGCGCGATGGGGCGGCTGGCGGTGATGATCGGCGGCATAGAGGTCGAGCGGACGCCGCTCGAACGCCGCCTGGAAAAGTTTGGCGGGCAGATTGCGCGCGGCGTGCTGGCGCTCGCGGTATTGATCGCCGCCGGCGGTTTGCTGGTGGACGGGCTCGAGCGTATGGGGCACGTCTTTCTTTTCGCCGTCGCGCTCGCCGTCGCGGCAGTGCCTGAAGGGTTGCCCGCCGTGCTGACGCTTACGCTCGCGCTGGGCGTGGAACGAATGGCGAAAAGAAGAGCCATTGTGCGCCGCTTGAGCGCCGTCGAGGCGCTGGGTTCGGTGACGGTGATCGCCACGGATAAAACCGGCACGTTGACTGAGAACAGGATGCTCGTCAGGGATTTGGACAGTCCCGACTCTGAACGCGCCTTGCAGGCGATGGCGCTGGCCAATGACGCGGATGAAAAGGTGGGGGCCGGCGATCCGCTCGAACTGGCCTTGCTCGATTACTCTAAAAGGCGCGGCGTCGATCTCGATTCGCTGAGGAACGAGCGCCCGCGGCGCAGCTCTCTGCCGTTCGACAGTTCGTACAAGTATATGCGCGTGACGGTGGAAGAGGGCGGCGCTTTGGTGAGCTATCTCAAGGGCGCGCCGGAAGTGATATTGCAACGATGCCGTCTTTCCGCCGAAGAACGCAGGAACTGGGAAGAGAAGGATGAGGCTTACGCCAGGGAAGGATTCCGCATGCTGGCGTTCGGGCGCCGCGAAGGCGAGGGAGATGAGGACCTGGACTTTCTGGGCCTGGCCCTGCTGTGGGACCCGCCGCGCCCTGAGGCGCCGGACGCAATCAGGCGCGCGCAGGACGCGGGCATACGCGTGTTGATGGTGACTGGCGATCACCCGGCGACGGCGCTGACCGTCGCCCTGGAAGTCGGAATCCAACCGAGCCGCGTCCTGACGGGACTGGACCTGGAAACGATGCCGGCCGAGGGGCTGCGCGAAGCGGTTCGAGAATCGAACATCTTCGCCCGCGTCGCGCCGGAGCATAAACTGCGGCTGGTCGAGGCTCTCAAACAGAACGGCGAGATCGTGGCGATGACCGGCGACGGCGTGAATGACGCCCCGGCGCTCAAACGCTCCGACGTGGGCGTGGCGATGGGCGAGCGCGGCAGCGACGTTTCGCGTGAAGTCGCCGACCTGGTGTTGATGGACGACAACTTTTCGACAATCGTCGCGGCCATCGAGGAAGGGCGCAACATTTATGAAAACATCCAGAAGTTCATACGCTTTCTCTTCTCGACCAACCTGGCTGAGGTTCTGATCGTGGTGGGAGGCGCGTTCGGAGCGGCGTTGATGGGATTGCGCGATGAGACGGGCGCCATTCTGCTGCCGCTGACGGCCGTGCAACTGCTCTGGGTCAACATCGTCACGGACGGCCCGCCCGCGCTGGCGCTGGGCCTTGATCAGGATCCGGGCGTGATGCGCGAACGGCCGCGCGACCCGCGGGCGCCGCTGCTCGATCGCGAGTCGCTGCGGTTTGTCCTGACCACCGGCCTCGCCAAGGCCGCGATCGGCGGCGCATTGCTGTTTTTCGCGCCGCTCATCGGCTTCAGCCTCATGCAAACGCGCACGGCCGTCTTTCTTCACGCGACCATCGGGCAATTGTTTTACGCCTATCCGGCGCGGCGTATCAGCGCGCCGCCCCAATTCAACGGCGCGCTGCACCTGGCCGTCATTCTCGGCGTCGGTTTGCAACTGCTGACGGTGTCGCTTCCCAGCCTGCGCACGCTGCTCGGCCTGGAACCTCTGACGCCGGAAATGATGACGCTGGTCACGGCGGCCGTCTTGCTGACCTGGGGCGTGGCGGAAGCGTACAGCCGCCTCGCGCTGTCGGCCCGTCATAATCAGCGGGAAGAAGCGACTTGACGGTCAGGAGAAAACGCGTAACACGCGGAAATCGCGGAAAAGTGAAACAGTTCTCAATAAAATTTCCGCATGTTCCGTTATTTCCGCGTGTTACGCGTTTTTCCATTGTAGACAATGCTTTCTTACCTGCTATTCTAAGCTCGACTTTGTCCTTTTTGTGGCGCTGGCGCAAGCGGGCGGCGCCACAAAAAGGACAAAGTCAGCGCCATTTTTCAATGTCGTAATCCGATGATAATGAGCGCGACCGCCATCACGCATACGCCGCTGAACAAGAGCGCCGGCGCCAGCCCATACTTCAGCAACAAGGCCCCAATCACAGCCCCGCCGAACATTGCCACGACTGAACCAAACCGCCGCCCAAATCGCGGATTCTTGCCGCCCGCGAGTGAAGAATCCGCAGATAGGCCCGTCAACGTTAGCGTAAGCACCGTCGTGGTCAAGTCGGGCACGGCGAGCCGACGCACGGTCGCGTTGCGCAAACCCATTGCTATCGCCATCAGAACGATCACCGAGTAAAGACGGATCGGGGGCATCGCCGGCCCGATTTCGAGGCCAATTGAAGCGAGGGCCGCGACGACAAGCAGTGTGGCTTCGCAAACCGCGACTGCGAGCAGCCAACGACGCCGATTGGCGTCTATCGCAACACTGATGCCGCCGCCGATCACCGCGCCCGCCAGAAATGCGACCAGAGAAGTCAGCGATCGCGCAATCGAGAATCCTCGGGCGCCGGCTGCGGCGAAGCCCAGAAAAATCACGTTCCCCGTCATATTCGCCGTGAAGACGCCGAAGCCGAGTACGCTGACCGCAT
>DASUFM010000992.1:0-5359 GCA_036274535.1 Blastocatellia bacterium | reverse complement strand
TTTCCGCCCAGATGGGCGGAGAAATACCGCAATTGTCTGGCCGATCTGATAACCGGCGCGCGGCCGGAGGACCGGATTGAAATGGCGTTTCGGCGCGATGACGGCCGGCTTCTACCGGTGGAGATAAGGGCCGTACATTTTGACTGGAAGGGGCGGCGGTTCGCGCAGTTGATCATCCGCGACGTCAGCCAGCGTAAACAGGCCGAGGCCGAACGCGAGCGTTTGCTTAAAGAGATCGAGGCCGAGCGCAATCGTCTGCGGCGCACTCTTGAACAACTGCCCATCGGGATGTACATCGCCGAAGCGCCTTCGGGCCGTCCCATCTTCTGCAACCATGAAGCCGAGTCTGTGTTACGTCACCCGCTGCTGGCGTCTGACGACTATCGTGGATACGCGGAATACGGCGCGCTGCGTGAGGACGGCAGTCCTTATCGAGCCGAAGATTATCCCATCTCACGCGCGGCCATCTACGGAGAGTCAGTCAGGGGCGAGGAGATGAGGTACCGGCGCGGCGACGGGTCGGAGACTATCCTTTCGGTCGATTCCACGCCGATCAGCGATTCGAAAGGCCGCAGGGTCATGGCGGTCGCCACTTTTATTGACATCGCCGACCGCAAGCAGGCCGAGGAAGCGCTGAGCAAGAGCGAGGATCGTTTCTCAAAAGCCTTCCGCTCCAGTCCGGACGGTCTCGCCATTGTCCGTCTCTCGGACGCCATTGTTCTTGAGGTCAACGACAGCTTCGTCTCGCTGATCGGCTATGACCGGGATGAGATGATCGGAAAAAGCACGATCGACCTCGGACTCTGGACCGATCCAATGGATCGCCAGCGCGCATTGGCGATCATGAAAGAGCAAGGCTGCGTTCGTGATTTTGAATTTACAACGAGGCGGAAGTCGGGCGAAGAGCGCATGGTCAGGTTCTCGGCCGAGCCGCTCGAAATCGATGGAGAGCGTTGTTGGCTCTCGGTCTGCAGCGACATTACCGAGCGCAAGCGGGCCGAGGAAGCGTTGCGCGAGAGCGAGGAGCGTTTCTCAAAAGCGTTCCGCGCGAGTCCATATGGTCTCGCCATCACCCGCCAGTCCGACGGCGTCATTCTCGAGGTCAATGATAGCTGGCTCCAGCTGTTCGGTTATGAGAGCGATGAAGTGATCGGAAAAAGCTGGACTTGCTTTGCCTTCGCGGTCGATCCCGCCGACCGCCGACGCGTGCGCGCGATTATGGAAGAGCAGGGTTACCTTCGCGAATTCGAGATGACGGCGAATCGAAAATCGCGCGAAACGATTGTGGTCAGGCTCTCTATCGAGCCGATCGAGCTTGGTGGCGAGCGATGTCTGGTCACGATCGTCAACGACATCACCCAGCGCAAGCGGGCCGAGGAAGCGCTGCGCGAGAGCGAGGAGAAGGCGCGGCGCCAGTTGGCGTATATCGAGGCGATCTACGCCACCGCCCCGGTCGGCCTCTGTTTCGTGGACACCAATCTGAAATACCTCAGCCTGAACGAGCGCCTTGCGGAGATCAACGGCAGATCGGTTGAAAATCATATTGGGCGCACGGTGCGCGAGGTTTTGCGGAATGCGGCCGACACGATCGAGCCGGTTTTCCGCCACGTGATCGAGACCGGCGAGCCGTCTATGAATATAGAACATGGCGTGGTGACGGACGCCCAGCCAGGCGTTCTACGCCATTTCATCTCCAGCTTCTACCCGATCAAAAACGGCGGCGGGCGGGTGCTCGGCGTCAATGCGGTCGTGATGGAGATCACCCGGCGCAAGAAGATCGAAGAGGAACGTGAACATCTACTGCGCGAGGAGAAGGCCTTGCGCGAGGAGGCCGAAGCGGCGAACAGGATGAAAGATGAATTCCTGGCCACCATCTCGCACGAACTGCGCACGCCTCTCACCTCGATCCTGGGCTGGGCTCGCCTGCTCACCGGCGGCGAACTGACCACGCCGCAGGCGCGCCACGCGCTGGAGGTGATAGCGCAGAGCGCCCAATCACAAACGCAGTTGATCGAAGACATTCTCGACACTTCGCGGATCATCACCGGCCGCTTCAAGCTCGACGCCAGGCCGGTCGAGATCGAACACATCTTTCATGCCGCCGTCGACGTCATCAAGCCCAGCGCCGAGGCGAAAGGGATCACCTTGAGCGAAGTGATTGAAGCGCCCGACGGCCTGGTCCTAGGCGACGATAACCGTCTGCGGCAGGCCGTCTGGAATCTGCTCTCGAACGCCGTCAAGTTCACGAATCAAGGGGGGCGCATCGAAGCGCGCCTGGGGCGCGCCGAAGGCCAGATAGAGATTACGGTCAAAGACTCCGGCATAGGCATCGAGCCCAAATTTCTGCCCCACGTCTTCGATCGGTTCAGCCAGGCCAACGCGTCCTCCACGCGCGAATATGGCGGCCTGGGCATCGGCCTGGCCATTGTCCGGCACATCATAGAGTTGCACGGCGGCGGCGTCTCGGTTACAAGCCCCGGCAAAGGTCAAGGGGCGACGTTCAAGATCAGGCTCCCGCTTATTTCGGGGCCGCGACTGGAGCGCCCGGAAAGACCGGGCGTGGAACCGCTGTCGCCGAAAGAGCGTAAGGTTTTGGAGACCAGTGGCAGACTGGACGGCGTGCGCGTGCTCCTGGTGGAAGACAATCTGGATACCCTCGAAATGCTCAAATTCATTTTCGCCGATGCCGGAGCCGAAGTGATCACCGCCACCTCGGTGGACGACGCGCTGGAAGCGTTGGAGCGCTTCAAGCCCGACGCGTTGGTCTCGGATATCGCGATGCCGGATCGCGACGGATACGATCTGATTCGTGAGGTCCGCTCGCGCAATGCTGAACAGGGCGGCAAAATCCCCGCCGTCGCGGTCACCGCCTACGCGAGAGCCGCGGATCGCGTGCGCGCTCTGGCCGCCGGCTTTCAGATGCACATCGCCAAACCGATCGCCCCAGGTGAATTGATCGCCGTAGTGGCCAGCCTTACCGGGCACATTCATTATGGCTCAACAGGCGTTTGAATCTGCCGATCCAACTGCTTACGTTGGCCTGGCGCCTAACTCAAAGCTTTATGGAGCAGTCCTTGCTGCAATCAAGGGTGGTCTGAAACGAAGACAACGGCATTTCGTGAAGTCACGAAATGCCGTGGAGGAAGGCGCGCGCAAATCGCTTGTACATTTCTCCGGCTCTCTTCTAAGCCTGCGGCGAATAAGGCGTTCGACAGTTATAAACAATCCCGGGGTGTTGTGGCGCGGAGATTGCCGAGGAAATGCCTTCCGCCGTTCGAGGGGGAATTGAATAGGAGGCGTACTCCGCATGAGAACTTCAGATCAGGAGAAAAGGCTATGAAGAGAGTTATTTTGTATATGGTCGTTTTACTCTTGCCGGCGCTTGTGGCGCTGTCATCCGCGCGGATGTCCTCGGCGGCCATCGCAAAGGTTAAGGCGAGACATACGGTCATCGCGGCGACGGGCGACGCCGCTCCCGACGGCGGCGCCTACATCACTTTTTTTAACGCCACGTTAAACGCGCGGCATGCGGTAGCCTTCGATGCGTTCGTTATCGGACCACACCCCACAACCGGCGTGTTCGTGAGACACGACAAGACGACCTGCACTATTGCCCTGGGAGCCGATCCAGACCCGGCTGCCCCTGGCTTCGGAGTCACGCTAAACCCGTTCATTACGTCCAATGGCGACGTCGTGTTCGATGTCAACGACAGCGACGTCTACAGGAGCGACGGGAGAACGATCGTTCCTCTGGTGCGGAGCGGAGACCAGGCGCCAGGCGGCGGCGCCCTGACGCCGTTCGCGGGGCGCGCCACCAACGACCACGGCGCGATCGCCTATCGCGCAGGCGTGAGCGGCGCGACGGCCACCCAGGGACTCTTCCGCAGCGACGGGACGCAGACTGTCGCCATCGTCCGCGATGACAACGCCGTACCGACGGGCGGCAGGTTCACGTCCTTTCATGACCCTGTCATCAACGATCGCGGTCAGGTAGCGTTCGTTGCCGAGATGACCGGTGGGTCGGCCGACTTTGGCCTTTTCCGCGGCGAGGGCGGAGACCTTACGCCGGTATTCGTCGCCAATCAGATCGCGCCCGGGGGCGCGACAATCGAGGACTTTGGGAATCCGGTGATCAATAGACGCGGTCAGGTCGCTGTGATCGGGTTGTTGACGAACAGCGCGAGCCGCGAAGGTCTGTTCGTTGGCGACGGGACGGATTCGGTCGCGATTGCGCTCGGTGGGCAGCCGGCTCCGAAGGGCGGCAGCTATGGAGACTCATCGGGACGGTTCACGTTCCAGGGGCCGATCAGGCTCAATGACCGCCGTGAGGTCGCCTTCGGCGCGAGATTGACGGGCGGCGCGAGTCTCAGCGGCGTCTTTCGCGGCGACGGCGCCCGCACGACGACCATTGCGCTTGCCGGGACGACCGCGCCGGGAACGACCGGAACGTTCGAGTCGTTCGGAGACATCAAGCTCCTAAACGACGGCCGAGTCGCCTTTATTGCGACATTGGCCGTCGGCCTGGGCGGAGTGGATTCTTCCAATAACATGGGGATCTGGGTCGGCGCGTCGGACGAGGATCTCCAACTGGTTGCGCGAACCGGCGATATCATCGGTGGGAAGGCGCTGACGCTACTTCCGCAAATCGGTTTTGCTTCCTTTAATCAGTTCGGCATGAACGAAAACGGCATCCTCTGGATCGGCAATTTCGGGTCCGCGAAGGCCGTTGTATTCTCGCGAATTTCCGGCGAGAACGACGACGTCGACATTCCTTCAAGCCGCTACTAAACCTGGAATAACTACTCAGTATACCGTTTATAATGCCGCGCAAGGAGGCTTATGCTGCATATCCACAACGGAGACTCAACTGCCGGCACTCTGAGAGAATCTGGCTTTCCCGGCGAGCACTTCGCCTTTCGTGAAGCCCTGGCGACGGGGCCGGCGCCGCAAGGCCTTGTAAAAGATGCGTGGTTCGACGTACGCGCCAATCATCTGGTTGAAGAGACCGAGCTTGACGCTGCCACAATCCGTCAGGAGTTGGCGCAACTTGACGCCTCGCTGACAAACATCTCCAGCCATGAAGAGATTATCTTGTGGTTCGAGCACGACCTGTTCTGCCAAATCAATCTTGTCTACCTGCTTGACCACTTCGCGCGGCAAGGCGTTGGCCAAGCCCACTTGAGTCTGATCTGCATTGGTGAGTTTCCTGGCAGACCAAACTTCCGAGGGCTCGGCGAGCTAACCGCTGGGCAGTTGGCTTCACTCTTCGATACGCGACATGAGGTGACTGCGGCAGAATTGAGCCTGGCACAAAAGGCTTGGGAAGCCTATCGCTCGCCTGATCCACATCGCCTTGAAC
>DASUFM010000991.1:0-4471 GCA_036274535.1 Blastocatellia bacterium | reverse complement strand
GTGGAGACCATGGGCCCAATCCACGGCTGGGGCATCGCCAAACGCATCGAGCAGGTCTCCGAAGATCTGTTGGAAATGAAATACGGGACACTATATCCCGCGCTGATGAAACTGGAGCAGAATGGCTGGATCTCGTCAGAGTGGGGCACATCGGAGAATAACCGCCGGGCGCGCTTTTATTCCATCACCAGGCAGGGCCGTAAGCAGTTGGCGCTCCAAGCAAAGAATTGGGAGCAGATGGCGACGTTCATCGCTCGTATACTCGGAGGCGCGCAGTAGGGAGATCAACATGGCGCAGTTCCGTTCACTGGCTTCGAAATTCTCCGCTCTGTTCCGGCGGCGGGAGTTGGGCCAGCGTATCGATGAAGAAATCCAGTTTCATCTCCAAATGCAGACGGAGGAAAACATCCGGCGCGGCATGGACCTGCCGGACGCCGAGGCGGCGGCTCGCCGTAAGATTGGCAACATAACGTATGTGACTGAGGAGGCCTACCGCATGAACACGCTCTCGTTCCTCGAAGAAATCGTGCGCAATGTTCGTTTTTCCCTGCGCGCGCTGCGCAGGAGCCCTGCCTTCGCCGCTGCGGCGATTCTCACCCTGGCCATCGGGATCGGCGCCAACACAGCCGTTTTCAGCATTGTGAATGGGATACTGCTGAAGCCCCTGCCCTATCCGGAGGCGGGCCGGCTGATTTCGGTACAGCACGCCGCGCCGGGGGCTCCGGGGATGATGAGCGCCTCGGGCGACTTACGGCTTTCCGCCTCCATGTTCTTTACCTACGTGGACAACAACCGGAGTTTCGAAGCCATCGGAGCGTGGACCGCCAGGACGGCCACTGTTACAGGCCAGGGCGAGCCGGAGGAAGTGCGCACTATTGTTGTCACGAAAGGTGTGCTGGAGGCGCTGGGCGTGAAGCCGGCGGTCGGGCGCTGGCTCTCTGAGGCGGATCAGTCGCCCGGCGCGGCCCGCGCAGTGATGCTGAGCTATGGGTATTGGCAGCGTCGGTTTGGCGGGGACCAGACAGTGATCGGGAAGACCCTGGTCGTGAGTTCGCAACCAGCGCAGATCGTGGGCGTGATGCCGGCCGGGTTCGGCGTGGTAGACACGGAGGCGGAACTGATAATGCCGTTTCAGTTCAATCGCGCGGAACTGTTTCTGCCCGGCTTTTTTTTACGGAGCGTCGCTAGGCTGAAGCCGGGTGTGACGCTGGAGGCAGCCCACGCCGACATTGCGCGGATGGTTCCCGTATGGATGAGTTCGTGGCCCGCGCCCGCAGGAGTCAATCCGCGAGACTGGGAGCAATGGAGAATCACGCCGACCCTTCGACCACTGCGGCAGGACGTTGTCGGGCGTATTGAACAGGGTCTATGGGTGGTGATGGGGACTATGGGGATTGTCATGCTGATTGCCTGCGCCAATGTCACGAACCTGCTGTTGGTGAGGGCCGAAGCGCGGCAGCGTGAACTGGCCGTGCGCGCGGCGCTCGGCGCCGGTTGGGGGCGGATTGTCCGCCAGTTGCTGGCGGAAAGCCTGACGCTGGGGCTGTTTGGCGGGCTGCTGGGGACGGCCATTGCCGCGGCGCTGCTGAAGGCAGTGGTGGCCATTGGTCCGGCGAGTTTGCCCCGGCTGAATGAGATCAACATGGATTGGCGTACGGCGTTTTTTGCGTTGGGCGTTTCGCTGACCGCAGGTTTGCTGTTGGGACTGATCCCGGCCTGGCAATATGCGCGGCCGAAGCCTGGTCCGGCCCTGCAGGCAGGAGGCAGATCGGCCACTGACAGCCGGCAGAAACATAAGGCGCAGGATGCGCTGGTGGCGGCGCAGGTAGCCCTGGCGCTCGTGCTGCTGGTTTGTTCGGGGCTGATGATCCGGACGTTTCAGGCGTTGAACCGTGTGCAGCCGGGCTTTACTGGGCCGGAACAGATTCAGACGCTGCGGATCGCCATTCCACCGGCCCTGATTACCGAGCCAGAACGAGTGGCGCTCACTCATCAGCAGATCCAGGAAAAGCTGGCAACTCTGCCGGGCGTATCGTCGGTGGGTTTTGCCAGCACGATACCGACCGACGGGCAGCCGCCGAATTGGGACGGAATAGGAGTCGAAGGTCGGCCTCTGCCGCCGAACCAGTTTCCGCCGATGCGGCGATTCAAGGACATTTCGCCTGGATTCCTGGAATCCATGGGCACGCGTCTGATCGTTGGCCGGAGCTACGAATGGGCCGATTTACTAGACCGCCGGCCTGTGATTCTTATCTCCGAGAATCTGGCGCGGGAGTACTGGGGAGATCCTGGCGCCGCGCTCGGCAAGCGCATTGTGTACGGCAGGAATTTTCGCGAGGTCATCGGCGTCGTACAGGACGTCTATGATAATGGCGTGCGGGACGCGGCCCCGGCGACCGTGTACTGGCCCACGTTCGGCGCCAACTCGTTTACGCCCGTCACCCGTTATGTAACCTTCACGCTACGAAGCGCGCGCACGGGGAGCGAAGAGTTTCTGCGCGAGGTGGAGCAGGCGGTGTGGTCCGTGAACTCCAATCTTTCGGTGGCAGCCGCGCAGTCCATGGCGGAGTTGCACGACCGGTCGATGGCGCGAACCTCATTCACATTAGTGATGCTGGCGATCGCGGGCGGAATGGCGCTGATGCTCGGCGTTGTCGGCATCTATGGCGTGATCTCATACACGGTGGCGCAGCGGCGAAGAGAGGTAGGGATCCGTTTGGCGCTGGGCGCGGCGCCGCGGGCTGTGAGCCGCATGTTTCTGCGGCGCGGCATGATCCTTTGCGGGGCCGGTTGCGTTTTGGGACTTGGGGGAGCGCTTGTATTGTCCAGTCTGATGAAGTCCCTGCTGTTCGGCGTGACGCCGCTGGACCCGATGACATACGCCGTCATGCCCATCGTGCTATTGGCGCCGGCGCTGGCTGCGTGTTACTTCCCGGCAAAAAGGGCAGCAGCCGTGGATCCTGTGGAGACTCTGCGCGCCGAATAAAATTGCGAAATAACCAACCTGGCTGCTGGTAAGTCAACGACTCCACATGAACGCTAACGCGTTGCAGGTGGAGATTGCAGTTCCAGGTTTCGTATTCACGCCCGGAAGTAATTCCCGGGAACGGACGGCTTCGGGCCAGTTGACTGCCTCCTGCGGACTTCGCAGAAGTAGGGGCCCATCGCCACAAGGTCATGCCTCGCAGCGATTAATTTCGCTCCATTCAGATCCCCGTTGATCTGATAGCCGCAACCTCGGCATTGGAAACTCGATTGATAATGCCGCCGTGACCGTCATCAACAGCGCTTCGGGATCATTCGGATAGGCTTCGCCTTGACAGCACAGAGAATGAGCGACCCTTCCGATAATTCTCTCCCCTCGCGCCGATAGCGATTCCGAAAGAAGAGTTGAAACGCACCGAGTTCCGCGGCGCGGCGGAGTTATCCTCCAAACTGCGACGGCGCGCCACGTCGCCAGTTCCCAAAGGAGATCGCTTCTTATGATGAAAGCCACGGAGGCGCAGAGGCACAGAGAGGGAAAAATTGCTGGACCGCAATGCGGCCTTTCTCTAAATCAGACCATGCGAGATTGGGTCAGTACGTTGGCGGAGTGATCGGATCAATTTTGAACTCAGCCTGCGGGATAAGACTGTCCTGCAAGTCGCATTCTTCGGATTTGAGCGTGGTTCGCCGTATCTGGCTCCGATTCCGGGGGAATTGACGCGGAGGCGGGAAAGCTCAAGACTCGACGATCAGCTCCGCGAATTGAACGCGGATTGTGGCGCGGGTAGAATGAAGTCCGCAGTCAAACATTATCATACCGGGTTAGATGGGAAGAAAATTTCAGATCAGGAATGCGCGAATACACCCATAATCACATGACAATGAAAACACTAAAGACGTCACGCAATCGGAAGGCGCCAAGCGCCGCGCGGCTACTCATCCTTCTTTCGCTGCTCGCCGCCGCCACCGCCTGCGCGTCGCCCCGAGCGGAGTCACAATCCGGCGATGGAAGCCTCGCTGCGGAACTCGCGCGCCAGGCCGACGCATGGGATAAGGCGATCGTCCGAAAAGATAAGGCTGCGATCGAGGCCAATATGGCGGATGACTTCAGAAACATTCGAAATAACGGCTCTGTCGTGGACAAGGATACTTTTCTTCGCGACATCACTGCTCCGGAACTGACCATAGACCCGTACACGGTCGAAGATTTCGACGTGCGGATCTATGGGGATACGGCGCTCCTGTGCGGCCGCACGAGGATGACCGGCCGGGATTCTGGCGAGCCCTTTGTATCGCACTACCGCTACATCGATGTCTATGTTCGGCGAAACGGCGTGTGGCGCGTGGTGAGCGTGCAGACCACCCGGATTCCCGAGCCTGCCGCGCAATGAGTTTGACCCGCGGCCGTTAGCGCTTAAAGAAAGCCGCCATTCAGGGCAACTTGAACGATTGCTCTACTTTTTGGCCATAACAATGGAAGGCCGTG
>DASUFM010000990.1:0-10877 GCA_036274535.1 Blastocatellia bacterium | reverse complement strand
CCTTCGCGACGTTATTCAGGGATTCGTGCAACCAGGCGTTGTTGACGTGGGTAATGGCGCCGTTGAATTCGATCTCTTCACTAACAGGCAACAGGCGCTTAACCTCGCTCGTCAGTGGCGCCAACTCCCGGGCGGAGATGTTCCATTCGATCGCGTCATTCAACGCGCGCTCCGCCCGAGCGATACGATTCTCGTAATCGTCCACAGTGGAGAGACCGTAAGTCGGCGAAGCGAGGCCGCATAGAAAAACGAGTGAAGCGATTGCAAAATAGATTTGATTTGACCGTGAGCGCATATTGAAGGCGATCAGCCAGAGAGCCACAGAATCACAGAGAAAGGGATGGCGGAGCGGGCGCGGTGGCCCTTTTACCCTTTCCCTGCGCTTCTTTTTACTCCATCTCTGCGTCTCTGTGTCTTTGTGGCAATTCATCTGTATTAAAACTGCTATGAAAGGCCGAGCCGCATCGCATGCAGAAAAGATCCCTGACGTCCGTTTCGGCGCCACAAGACTGGCAACTTTTCCGAGCCGCTTCAGCCGCGATCTGCGCGACGTCCTCTGGAAACGCCGGAACCGGGTCCTCCGGCGGGACCGGATCAGCCGGCTCGGGGACATAACCGTCCAGCCCTAGGATAGAGGTCTGGAACGATTTGCGTTGTTGCGGCGCGGGCGTCCACATCGGCCCAGTCCATTTCTCATGGGGTTGTTCATGCCTGACGGGATAAACAGGCGGCGGGAGCGGCGGCTGCGCCAGCGCTCGATTGGCCAGCAACTCGACGTCGAAGCCTTCTTTGCGGACGCGGCTGTCGAGGTAAAGCAATGTGCACCCGACCATGAAAATCGGCATGAGCAGAATCTCGCTCAACTGCCCGACCGTTTGCCAGGCGATGTTATACCATGCCGGTGGTTCGGCGCCGAACGGGTTGATCCAATCGGAGATAAAGCCGAGGGGAAGAAGAAGCAGCAGCAGCACTGACCAACTGACGTATATCCAGAAGAGAAATAGCGCCGCGATGCGGCGGAGTTGTCCGCTGGCGAGCGTAAAGCTGCGACCTATCGAACTGAAAACCCCCTTACCTTCGACCATCAGAATTTGCGGCACATAAATAACGCGACAGTAGACCAGGAACAAAAAGACTACGATCATCGCCACGACCACAAAGAAAAAGATGATTCCGGCGCCGGCTCGCATCAATTCGGACCCGATCAACGCCGTCAGCATCACGAAGAACATCAGGATCATGGCGACGAAAAGATAGGCGATAATAAAGGCGCCGAACAGCAGCAATACCATCACGAAGGTCGCGCCGATCAGGGACCAGGCGCGTTCGCGCGCCGCGCGGTAGACGTCCCGCGCCAGGATCGGTTTTCCTTCGAAGAAATGCGCCACCAGCGAGCGCGACGACCCTCCCAGCACGACGTAGAACGCCGCCTTGCCGATCACGTACAGTAGAAAACCGCTCACGACCAGTAAAACGGTGATTGCGATCCTTTCGTCGCCTTTGGACAAACTGGCGTTGCGCATGCCGATTGACATAAGAATCGAGCCTGCGTACGCGACCAGACTGGGCGCGAGAGCGATTCGCAGCATCGCCAGAAAATTGCGCCCGTAGATCCTGACCGCGCGATCTATGATATCGCCCGCCGACATCGGGGCGAGTGTGAATGAGTCGAATGAATTCATGCCGAACGCTCCAATTCCAACCCGACCGCATCTTACTCCATTCAGCGCCATTTTGCGCGCGCTTGAAAACCGGTATCGGTCGGGTATAGAAATACCACTGCGGATCATAAACGAAACTTCGCTTCAACAGATTCTTTACCGGAGATGCCTAATGAAAAGAGTAACTGTCGCCGTTTTCGCCTCACTTCTCGTCCTCGCGATTTCAGTCCATAGCGTGGCGGGCCAGGGATCCAAAGCCGAAGAGCGCGAACGCGCGCTGAAGGCCGCCAACGCCTTCCAGGAGATTATGTCGGCGCCAGACCAGGGGATTCCGCAGGAACTGCTCGACCGGGCGCAATGCGTGGCGGTCTTTCCTTCGGTCAAAAAAGGCGGATTCATAGTCGGCGGGCAGTACGGCAAGGGGTTGATCAGTTGCCGCCGGCCGCAAGGCTCGTGGGGGTCTCCGGCTTACTTCACCATCGGCGGCGGCAGTTTCGGATTACAAATCGGCGGGCAGGCCGTTGATCTCGTTCTGCTGGTCATGAATAAATCCGGCCTCGAAGGTTTGCTGCAGGACAAATTCGAAATCGGCGCCGGCGCCGCCGTTTCCGCCGGACCGGTCGGACGCAACGCTCACGCTTCCACGGACATCCTGCTCAAAACTCAAATTATTTCATATTCGCGCAGCCGGGGGCTTTTCGGCGGGTTGGAATTGAAGGGCGCTGTGATTACTCAGGACAAATCAGCGAACAAGGATATTTACGAACAGGAAATTTCGGCGCGCGAAATCATCGTCGACGGCAAGGTACGGACTCCAGCCACGATCAGAATCTTCCCCAGCGCCCTGCGCAAGTTCTCTCCGAAGGGGATTTCAGACTAAAACACAGACGGAGGGACAGAGGGACCGAGAAACTGATTTTCAGATCGTCCCTCCGTCCCTCTTTCTCTACGTCTCTCCGTCCCTCTGTCAGTTCTTCACATTGCTAGGCTTCGCATCCGGGCTTTCTGTCCCGGCGGAAGCCGTTGGCGTTGATACTCGTTCTTTAAAGAAGCGTGGAGAAATGTCGGCGTAGATTCTGCCGGCGATTTCGGCGGCGCGGCGCCCGGCTTCGGTAGACCCGGTGGTAATGACCGTCACCACAACTTTCGGATCATCGACGCTCGAAAACGAGGTGAATAAGCCGAGCCTGTCGCGGGCGCCGGTGCAAGTGCCGGTCTTGCCGGCCACCTGTCCGAGAGAATTATAGGCGAGTTTGGCGGTGCCGTAAGTGACCGCGCCCGTCATTCCCACCAGCAGCCTCGCCCGGTCTTCAGGCGTCATCACTATTTTGCGCTTCAATTCAGCAATGAAGGCCTCGCCATTGCGCGCGACGTGCGGAGTGTACAAGTCGCCGCCATTTGCGATGGCGCTGGTGAAGGTCGCGAGTTGAATCGCGGTCACGCCGAATCCGTCGCCATGGCTGGACATATGTCCGGTTTCCTGTTCTCCCTCGTCTGGGAGGAATCCGTCGCTTTCACCTTTGTAATTGATTCCGGTTCTGGACCCGAATCCGAAATCCGTGGCGTATTTCATGACGCGATCGTAACCCAACATTCGGCCCAGGACTTGAAAGACCGGATTGTTAGAGCGGGCCACCGCGTCTGTCAGGCTCATGCTGTAGCGGCTGGTAACCCGGACGTTCTGATCCGGATCGAAGACGCCTTCGTGCAGCGCGGCCAATCCGACGATCATTTTAACCGTCGAGCATGGTTTGACCGGCGAGCCGAGCGCCATACGCTGGTTGACGACGGTGTAGACGCGACCGGTGTTCGGATCCATGACGACCACCGTTCCCGAACGCCCCTGCAAAGCCTTCACAGCCGTGGCCCGAATCTCCGGGTCTTCTCCGGTGGCGTCGTCTTTCAAGATGTTGTTCGCCGTGATGTTCCGGAGCGCGGAATCCCGCGCCCGAATCGCCCGCAACCTGGCCAGGTAACGCGCGCGATTACGGCGGCTTCTCGATGACGCCACCGCCCGTTTTCGCGAACTCCTTCTACCACTTCTTGAGGCGGTCTTGCTGGAACGGACCGAGGATTTACCGCGTTTGACGGCTACTTTGGACGACGCCTTCCTCTTTTTAACGGAGGAGGCCTTCTTCGCCGTTGACTTTTTCCTCTGTTGGGCAGACGCGGCGCCGCCAACAGATGATCCCACGAAAATTGCGAGGATGATAAAGAACGAAAGCGCCATGGAGACGCGATGTCGTTTCCTCATATCTTCAATCCCTTTATACCTTTCCTTGGCCTAGTTCTTATTTTCTTGGCGCTGTGTTGATAAGGTTTGTAGCGTCAGCAGCCGATTTTTTTTGCGGGTGTATGGGGCAACTAGCGACAACTGCGTCAGTAGCGCCAGAGCCTGTCCCAAGACCTACGTATGAACGTTTGGAGCTTGAATTTAACATCGGCTCGCCTGTGCGCGACGCCGGGGGTTGACGCACGGCGAGGAGTCTAGCAAAACTCTACGGCCGTCACAACTATTAACCGACGGGCGGCGCCGTCTACTGCGTTCTATTGAATCGAAGAATCGAACTAAATCATCCTAAATTTCCCAAATAATTCGGGCGACATAAATCGGGGGCGTCGGCGGGGGCGTCGTTATGTTATGCTTAGATGTAATTCCCGCAGAGTTTCATAATTTTTGACGCGAGGCTTTAAACGTGCTCGAGTTGTGGTCACAAACAGTCTGGCCTTGGCATTTTGTCGGTCTCAGAGACGTGATTGACATTATCATCGTCGCCGTCCTGATCTATGAACTGCTCAGGCTGGTGCACGGGACTCGCGCTGTCCAGATGGCCGTCGGTCTGGGGCTGGTCGGATTTTTATATGAGGTTTCGAGCTGGCTGGGGCTGTCAACGGTGCAGTGGGTGTTGCGCAACGCCGTGCTCTACCTCGGTTTTGCTGTCATCGTTCTTTTTCAGCACGAGATACGCGCCGCGCTGACGCACCTGGGCTCCAACATTCGCCTTCCAGGCGCGAGCCGTGAGCGGAGCCGCAATCCATTTGGGCAGGAATGGTATGACGAAGTAGTGCTCGCCTCCACCACGCTGGCTTCGGAAAAGACCGGGGCCCTGATGGTTTTCGAGCGCGACGTCGGCTTGAAGACCTACATAGAGAGCGGGATCAGGCTCGACGCCAAGGTCAATTACGACCTGCTGGTAACGATCTTCAACACGCACACGCCGCTGCACGACGGAGCCGTGATCATCAGCAACAACCGCGTCGCGGCGGCCTGCTGCTTTCTTCCGCTGACGCAAAATCCCATGATCTCGCGCGAACTCGGCACTCGCCATCGCGCCGCGATCGGCGTTACCGAAGACAGCGACTCCTTCGTCGTGATCGTCTCGGAAGAGACCGGCGTAATCTCGTTCGCGAAAGATGGAAGGCTGAAGAGGAACCTCGACGGGCCGAAGCTGCGCAGTCTGATTCAGCAGGCGATGGAACCCTGGCGCAGCGACGCCGAATCCGAAGAACTCGAAGCCGAAGAGCGCGAGCGGGAACGCGAGATCAACGCCCTGGCCGGACCGCGCAGGCGCGAGGCCGCCCATGCCTCCTCCGGAGACAGCTTCAAGGAAGGAACCTCGGCATGAACAGGCGAGATCCCGCGCGACTCCTTCACCGGTTGCGCCATACGCGCATCGAAAACAAAGGGCTCAAAGCGCTCTCGTTGCTGCTGGCCGTCCTGCTCTTCGTGGTTTCGCGGCAACCTGTCATTGACATGCGGCTGGCCAGCGTGCCGATCGAATATCGCGGCCTGAATCCCGGCGTCAAAATCGTCGGCCCCGCGGAACAAACGGTGAGCCTGCGCCTGAACGGCCCGCGTGACATCGTCCGTAGCCTGACTCCGACCCAACTGCTTGTCATTGCTGACTTGAGCGGCAAGGAGCCGGGCGAAAGATCCATCCAATTGAAGGTTGATGAAAGCACCCTGCCCGATAATGTCAAGGTCGTGCAGATCGAGCCGCCGACTATCAGAATCAAGCTCGAGCCGAATGTCACGAAACTCGTGAGAGTAAACGCCAGGTTCGTAGGAAAGGTCCTGGAAGGCCGCGAAATGTACAGCGACAGTATTGAGATTATACCCAGAGAGGTCGAAATCGAAGGCCCCCGATCCGCCGTTGATTCAATAGAGAGCGTCTTGACGGAACCTGTCAACCTGGATGGTCGCGGAGCCGATTTTTACACCTCCGTCGAAGTCGAAATCCCGCATGGTTCATTGCGACTTAAAACTCCGGGCCGAATCGATCTTTCGGTTAAAATCGGCGAAGCGCGCCAGTCGCGCACCTTCGCCAACGTGCCGGTCCAATGGCCCGCCCAGTCAATGGATAAGAGCGCGGCCGGCCGGTTATTGACCAAGACGGTCCGGCTTGAAGTCTTCGGGCCGAAATCGGCGATCGAAGCTTTGCGCGAGGAGGATTTGCGCGTCGAGGTCGAAACTGCGAATCTGCCCCCTGAAATGACCAGTGTCATTCCTCAAGTCCGGCTGCCCGCAAATATCGAGGTCAGAAACATCATTCCAAGAGAGGTGAAGGTGAAAAGATAACATGGCTGAACTCTTTGGCACGGATGGCATTCGAGGAGTGGCGGGCCTTTACCCGCTCGATCTCCCGACAATCGAGCGAATAGGTTTTTCGCTGGCGGTTGAATTGACGAAGCGGTCCGGGCGCGCGCCCCAACTAATCATCGGACGCGACACTCGCGAATCAGGCGTCTGGATTGAAGAGTCCCTCGCGCGCGGCGCCCGCAGCGCGGGCGCCGGGTTGCGATTTGCCGGCGTGATCACGACGCCGGGCGTCGCTTATCTGGCGCGCGCTCTCAACGCTGACGCGGGAGTGGTCATTTCGGCCTCGCACAATTCATACGAGGACAACGGAATAAAAGTCTTCTCTCCATCGGGGCGGAAACTCGACGACGAAGCCGAACGGGCGATAGAACAGAGCCTGGGAGCGCAGGCATCCATGCCTGCGCGGGCTCCGGCAATGACCGACTGGCCGAGGCAGGCAGGCATGGATGCCTGCGCTCCCAGGCTCGAAACCGACGAAAGCCTCGGAGAAAAATACCTCGCGTTTCTGCGCGATGAGGTCGGGGCGGGAGTGAGCCTGAAGGGCTTGAAGATCGCAATTGATTGCGCCAACGGCGCGGCTTACAAGCTTGCGCCGAAATTGTTTTCCGCCCTCGGCGCCGATCTCGTCGTGATCAACGCCGGTCCGAATGGAAGAAACATCAATCTGGACTGCGGCTCGCTGCGCCCCGAAAAACTGCGACGGACGGTGATCGAACAAAAAGCCGCTCTGGGACTGGCTTTCGACGGCGACGCCGACCGGTTGCTGATGGTTGACGAGCGCGGCGACCTGGTGGATGGCGATCAGGTGTTATTCATCATGGCTGATTACCTGGCGTCGAAGGGCGCGCTCGGCGGCGGCCGTGTGGTCGCGACGGTCATGAGCAATCTCGGGCTGGAGATGGCCCTTGCGGAACGAGGCGTTAAGCTGGCGCGAACCGCAGTGGGCGATAAATATGTGCTGGATGAACTGCTCAAAGGCGGCGGCAGCCTCGGTGGCGAGCAGTCAGGCCACATCATCTTCCCCGAAATCAGCCTGGCGGGCGACGGGATGATCACTGCCCTCGAAATCCTGCGCGTCATCACCGAACGCAACGCCAGCCTCGGCGTCCTGGCGAGCGCATATACGCGCTACCCACAGGTGACGATCAACGTGCGCGTCTCCACCAAACCGTCTTTCGACTCTGTTCCGCCAATCAGGGAAGCGATAGACGCGGTTGAAAAGGAGATGGCTGGCCGCGGCCGCCTGCTGGTGCGATATTCCGGCACCGAGAACCTGGCCCGCGTCATGATTGAGGGAGAGGACGAAGCCGGGATCCGCAACCACGCCGAATTAATCGCCGGGGTCATCACCGCGCATATCGGATAAGAAGAAGAGACGGAGGGACAGAGGGACGGAGGGACGGAGAGAGGAAGAGACCTTTTGACACTTTGCCTCTCTTCCCCTCTGTCTCTCTGTCTCTCCGTCTTTCCGTCATCACGCCGCGTTCGCCAGCGCCCCCTCCGACCAGGCTCTCTCGGCCCACAGGTATTTCATGGCCGGTTGATTGATCGAGACGCTGTCGCCGTTGCGGCCTTTGAGCATCGAAATCTTCGATCCCATCTCGCGCGCGTAGGAGCTCAACTGCCCGCGATGATGAACCGTGTGGTCATGTAGAAAGGTCAGATAAACGACCGCCGGATATCTGAAGACGCCGTAAAACGACAGATAATTGGTCAGCTTCTTGACGTTAAGCTTTCTGATCGATTCCAACCTCCTGCCGAACTGTTCCTCGTAATATTCAGCCAGCTTGGACAGGTTCTCCGGCGGAGATTCCATTTCGCCGTCGTCCCGCGCAAACGAGCCGCTGGCGATGCCGTTCAGGAGTTGAAGTTCGGTGCTGACGATGTGCCAGGCCAGTTCGCGCGCCGAGCGTGAGCCGGGATTCGGGCGGTAATCACAGTGGTAATCGGGTATTGATCTGAGAACGCGCAACGTGACGATGTGCGCTTCCTCGACCCTGTTGAGAAGAAAATCGCGGAGAAAAGACGCTTGCTCTGAAGTCATAATTATACCTCCGATTCGGTTCCTGTATTATTCGCGATACGCGCGCAGCGTTTCGACTATTTGTTCGATTACATTGTCCGGGACACCGATGGTCGACATGTCAGCCGCCCCCAGGATCGTTTTGACCATCCCGTCGGCATGCCGTTCGATCCGATTGGCGCCTTCGATGATCTCCGGGGCGCCCTGGGCTGAAGGATTCCTCTTGATCTTGCGGACATCGGCGATGATTTCAAAAACGGCGAACGGGTTAACGCCCGCTGTGTCTGCGAAGCCGCTCGCCGACGATCGAGATGAACGCTTCATGATCGTACTCCTTCATAATCCGCCAGGCGTCATCACTCAGATGACC
Source organism: Blastocatellia bacterium (assembly GCA_036274535.1). GTDB lineage: Bacteria > Acidobacteriota > Blastocatellia > RBC074 > RBC074 > JAJVID01. The sequence goes on along the minus strand of DASUFM010000990.1, from coordinate 2,223 downwards.
GGCGTATCTGCTCTTCTTGATTCTTTTGGTTTTGTCGTCGTCCCAATCGGTCCAACAGCGCCACAGGTTCAGCCCGTCATCCGAACGCCGCCACTCGCAACCACGTGGCGCCGGCGGCCAGTCCATGGCGATCTGCCTGCTGTTTAGTTTTTTGAGACCTCGCCGGCGGGGCTCAACGCGGCGATATTTGACAGAGGGGGATCGCCCCTTCGATTCACCGTCGCCGTTTTCAACAACCGACAGGTAAGGCGTTCTCGAACCTCTGTCATCCAGTCTCGCCTCCGTCCTCGCGCCCATGGAATCCAATGGCGAATCCAAATTGTCTTCGGACCCGTCTTCAGACTCGTCTTCGTCCCAGTCTTTGGCCCAATCTTTGACCCAATCTTCGACAAGGACTTCGCTGGCCTGATGGCCGGCGCTTTCAACAACCGGTTCGATGATCGGAGCGCCGCCCACGACCATACGGAGTTTGGGGCGTGACCCGGCGCCGACTCGATTCGCTTCCGCCGTTCTCGCGAAAGCGCCGGAATGATCTTCATCTGTGCGCTCTCGCTGCGCCGCTGAGCCTGCCGCGCTCAATGGCGCGTTGGTCGAGAGCATTTCGCGCGGCATGCCTCCGCTCAGCGGCTCTAGCCTTTTGGGTCATTTTGCGATAACGCCTGCACGTATCCTATGGCGTTGGCGTGGTTGTGGCGGGGCAGTTGCGGGTAAGCCGACCCTATGATCTGGGTCGCCAGCTTGTCGGCCTCGTAATCAGCGCGTTCCGCCATCGCCGCCTGTATCTTGTCGCTGTCCAGACCTTCAGTCTTCGCCTCCAATATCTTCTCCTGCTGTTTGCCCAGATATCGAAGCTCCAGACGCACCAGCCGAATCACGGGATCCGCCAGGGTGATGCACAGAACTATTAACAGCACCGCGATGAATACCGTCACCGCGCCCCAGGATATCCACTCCATCTGAAACGGGGCCAACTGAAGGCCCTTCACCATCATGAAATGGGTGATCAGATTGATCAGCATTACGACCACCAGAAATCCCATGCCGGCCAGGGCGACCAGTCGTTCCATCCCCGACGAAAACGCCCTGGTGAACCCGTACACCAGCCACACGAACGCGCCCTCGACCACGACGACCGCAAAGATCGACAACGCCTGTTGAAAAAGGAACGGCATGTCTCCAAAGCCCGTTCGATAGATCATATATGACGACACACAAGAGAGAGCCGTGATGCAGACCAGTATGACCGCTCCGCCGATGATCACGTTCTTACGGGCTCGATTGTATTTGAACGCGTCCTGCACGCTATTCATATTCCCTCCTTAATTTGGTTCGTTATTTGAGCGGTTCGCGAGCGCGTGCGGGAAGGCGCCGCAATCCACGGCGCAGCGCGGGGAGCGTCAGCGACCTGCGCATTGATCAGCAAGCCTCATGTGATCGTTGCTCAGGTCGCTGACGCCCCTCGTACTGCGCCGATCGCGTTCCCCTTCACTCACTCGCAAACCGCCCTTCTTTGAAAAAGACAGACTAAGCCCTGTCCCGAATAAAAAGACCGAAAAAGACCGTTATTCGCGATTACTATATTTTTCTCGCCACGGCTCCGGCGCCGAACCCAAAAGGCGGGGACCACTGATCCCAACGCGGGCAGTCGGGACCAGTGGGATAACGCCATTGGCCGAGGTAGCGGTTCAAGTGGCTCAGGCAAGAAAACGAATTTTCAGATAATCAATCCCAAAGGACCAAAAAGGTTGCGCGCGAACGGATTTTCTGAGAAAGTTCGCGCGGACTTGAATCCCTGACGGACTCTTCAAAATCGGACAATGGGAAATCAATGATCAATCAATGATCAATCAATGATCAATCAATGATCGCGCTTGCACAGATGAGCGCCGTCCTCCAAATTGATCGCACGGACAGATCGGAGATTGTGGTGAATCATTCTGCGTTTCATCTGTGAAACGGAATGTACATCAATACAATGCCCATTGCAAGAGGTTTTTTGCCGCCTCTGGCTAATTTTTTTTGCGCTGTGTTTCTTTGATAAAACGCTTTGATCCGCCGGCGCATGGCGACTCAGGTTCTTATGGAGAGTCTGAGTTTGGCGCCTGCTGAGCGTGGATGTTAGGATCAGAGTGGTTTTCCTGCCCGTTCCTTCTTCGTCTTATTAAAAGAGATTTTGATTTATTGCGCTGATATGCGCGCATAAAGGAGAGAGAGCGGAAATTT
>DASUFM010000989.1:0-3585 GCA_036274535.1 Blastocatellia bacterium | reverse complement strand
CAAAGCACGCCTTTTTTTGACAATACGGCGCAGTTGATGGACATCGTTACCAGACAATTCGGTTTCCCGGAATTCAAGGACTGGCCTGGTTACAGCGAATATTCGAGCAACCCGTCACTCTCTTGTGAAGGATTCAAGGTTGAAGTGAAACTATACGAGGGCCATCTTTACTCGATATCGGTGACTGATCCGGAGCATAGAAAGATTATGGCGGACCGGAGGAAGGCGGATCTGGCCAAAAAGCGAGAAGGCTTCAAGTTGTAATCAGTAGCGCGAGCGGCCACTGGCTCAGGCGCCGCCGGCTACCGCTCGCGGTACTGATCCGGAATTCAGCGCGTCGCGAGTCGCTCGCCTGCATCGATCAGCTTCAACATCTTCTCGGTCGAACTCGCTTCGCAATAAATCCTCAACAGCGGCTCCGTGCCTGATTGTCTGAAGAGAATCCAGCTATCGTCCTCGAAGATCAGCTTGGTTCCGTCGAGCGTCGCAACGTTCGTGACCTTGTATCCGGCGAAGCTGTCGGGCGTCTTATCGCGCAGGTCACTGACCAGTTTCCGGCCCGATTCGATGGGCACATGCAGGTCGCGACGTTCGAAATGGAATTCGCCGAACTCGCGCCAGATGTCGCGCACGATCTCGGAAGGTTTCTTGCCGGCGGCCAGGACGGCTTCGAGCAGGAGCAATGAGTTGAAGATCCCGTCGCGTTCCGGGATGTGGCCGCGCACGCCTATGCCGCCGGATTCCTCACCGCCGACCAGGAAGTCGTTGGCCGGGTCGAGCATGATCTCGCCTATGTGTTTGAAACCGATCGGCGTCTCGAAAAGCCTGAAGCCGTGGCTTTCGGCGATGCGCTTCACGATCACTGATTGCGAGAAAGTGCGAACGACCGATCCTTTCCAGCCTTTTCGCCTGGCCAGGTGCAGAAGGAGGATCATCAGAATCTGATGAGTGTTGATGTATTCGCCCCGCTCGTCCATCGCGCCAACTCGATCGGCGTCGCCGTCGGTTATCAAAGCCATCAGCGCGCCGCGTTCGCGGATCACGCGCGAGGTCAGTTCCAGGCTCCACGGCATGGGTTCCGGCAATATTCCGCCGAAGAGCGGATCGCGATCCCCGCGAATGGTTTCAACGCGGAGCCTTCCGCCGGCAAGTACGGATTCGACCCAACGCCCTCCGGAGCCATGCATAGGGTCCGCGATGACCAGCGCGTCCGCGTTGCGAAGTTCACTGATCTCCACCAGTTTCTCGACGTGACGGCGATAATCGCCGTCAGGCTCGATGACGTTGGCCAGCCCCTGTTTCTTCGCTTCGTCGAAAGGCAGGCGCCGGGGCGCGGTCGCGCCCAGGAGTTTCTCTATCTGGTCGGTGATCGCCGGCGTGGCCGAACCGCCGTAAGGCGCCTTGAATTTGAAGCCGTTGAAATCGGGCGGATTGTGCGAAGCCGTGATCATCACGCCTCCGTCCAGTCCGCGCCGCTTGACTTCGAATGATACCAGCGGCGTCGGGACGTCGGTCGCAAACAGATCGACGGCGGCGCCGGCGCCGGCCAGAACTTCCGCGGCGCGCTGCGCGAATAATTCAGAAGCGAATCGCCGGTCGTAGCCGACCACCGTCCGTAGTTCGCCCGCGTTTTGAGTTTTCAGATAGTCGGTCAGCGCCTGCGTAACTATCTCGACGTTCGCAAAAGTGAAGTCTTCGGCGATACGCGCGCGCCATCCGTCAGTGCCAAATTTGATAACAGCCATATTTCATTGATAGCAGAAAGTCGCCGCAGGAGGGCGTTTTCCAGCTTCCTCTTCGCTCCATATCAGGGTGTCGGCAGGTTTATTCAGGATAAGTTTGAGCGCCGCTTCCGCATGCGCCTGCCCCATATTGGGAGGAAAGCATTTCACATATATCGGCCCCTCCACGCTCCTGGCCAGGGAGAGCAGCCGCTCTGTCGGTTCAGCGCGTTCCAGAAAGTGCTGGCGCTTTTTCGTCCACAGGTACGCGACGTTGTGCGTAAGAATCAACAGCAGGATGACAGCCGGCGCCCATTTGTGATTCTTCGCATAGCGCTCCTTCATGGCGATAATCGCGGCGCCCATCAGCCAGGCCAGTCCCGCGCTGGCCAGATAAGTGTGCCTGCTCGGCAGTCTGTGTATGTAATCGACGAACATGTATGGAATAAAACCGATCCCAATCCACAGAACGGAGACTAAGATCGAGGGCGGAAGATCGAGGATGGAAGATCGAGGATGGAGAATCGAAGACGGAAGATTCTTCCTCGATCCTCGATCCTCGATCCTCGATCCTCGATCCTTGCGGCCTGAACGACTCCAAACGAACATCGAGATCATGCCCGTCAGCCCCCAGAACCACAGCATCTTTCCATAACTCGCCGTCCAGGTAATCCAGAACGGCGCCGACAGAACGAAACTCTGGTTGTGGAATCGGGTCGAGCGCGAGCCTGCCATAAAAATCGATAAAACGTATGGAATGCAGATCAGCGCATGTGGCAGCAAATAAGGCGCCTGTCTCAGCCTCAGTTTCGGGAAGAGCAGCGGCAACGCGAACAATGCGACAAAAATAACCGACGATTCCTTCGACAGGAGCGAGGGGATAAAGAAGAAAAACGACAACGCCAGCCACGGCCATCGGAGATGGCTCTGTTTCGCGGTCTCCCGCTCCAGGAAAATCAGCCAGAAAACGAACGAGAGGAGTCCAAACAAAAACATCAGGAGCTCATTACAAGCCGAAAACCACATGACCGCTTCCGCATGCCCTTCATAGACGGCGAAGAAAGCCGCTCCCCAGAAAGACGCCCTATAGCCGAGCGCCTGCCATCTCCCCGCCGCGAACACCAGCCAGCAGCTTATGATGTGTAGAAGGATGTTTGCGGAATAGAATGCGGCCGGGCGCATCCCGAAGAAATGATAGACCAGGTATGAAAGAACGAAGGTCGTCGCCCGCGGGCGTTCGACCGGATCATTCGCCATATCTTTCCAGCCTGAAATCGGCCCGTAGTACAGGGAATATGCTATGCCGGGATAATCATCCGAGATAAAAGGCTGGGTTAGAGTCGGAAGATAGGCGACTATGGCGAGAACGGCGAGAACCAATAACGCCGCCGCCCTCTCTTTGATGAAATGTCGGAACATTTAAACAATCGTGTAATCGGTCAGCGAAGTCTTGTCGCCGAGCGTGGCGTTAGTGACTTTCGCGTTGCGGCCGATGAGGCAGCTTTTGCCGACGACCGAATCGCTGATTTCCGCGGCCTTCCCGACGCGCGCGCCGGCCAGCAGCACTGAGTTCTCTATCCTCGCGCGTTCTTCGACGACGCAATTCGGGCCGAGGGCCGAGTTGATGATTTCGACGCCGGGTTTGAAGACGCAGCTCGGATCGATCACCGAACGCGCGTCAATTTTGATCGTCTCGGCGTCGGCCTTGTTTATGGGCAGGACCGGACGCGCCACGTCGAAAGACTTCAATCGCCCGTTGATCAGGTCTTTATTGGCCTGCAGGTAGCGATGCGGCGCGCCGATGTCTATCCAGTAGCCGGGCCACGTGTAGGCGTAAAATTGCTCGTCCGCCGCGAGCAGCGCG
>DASUFM010000988.1:0-6075 GCA_036274535.1 Blastocatellia bacterium | reverse complement strand
GAATCCGGCGCGGCGCCGCTGGCCGCCTGGCCCGAAGATGATTTTTCAGGCTCAGGGCTCATTGGACGCAGTCCCGCGATGGTCAAGACCTACAAATTAATAGCGCACGCAGCGCGGATAGACGCCACCGTCCTCGTCACCGGAGAATCCGGCGTCGGAAAGGAGCTGGTGGCCCGCGCCATTCATGACTTCAGCGCGCGGCGCGACAAACCATTCATCGCGATCAACTGTTCCGGGCTGACGGACACTTTGCTGGAGGCCGAACTATTCGGCCATGCGAAAGGCGCCTTCACCGGCGCCGCCGGAGAGCGCGCGGGACTGTTCGAGGCGGCTGACGGCGGAACGCTGTTCCTGGACGAGATGGCTTCGACGAGCGCCGCGTTTCAGGCCAGCCTGTTGCGAGTGTTGCAATCCGGCGAGGTGCGGCGTGTCGGCTCCACGCAAATCCGGCGCGTGAACGTCCGCGTTATCGGAGCGACCAATATGCCGCTGCGCGAGCTGGCCGAAAAGGGGAGATTCCGGTCCGACCTCTATTATCGTTTGAGCGTCCTGACCATCGATCTGCCGCCTCTCAGAGAGCGGATGGGCGATGTTGAACTGCTCGCTCAACACTTCCTTCGAAAGCTTGGCGGGACCGCTTCCACCTATCTTACCCTCGAAGCCCTCGACGCCCTTCGCGGTTATCACTTCCCCGGCAACGTACGTGAGTTGGAAAACGCGCTAACCAGGGCCGTCGCCATCGCGACGACCGGCCCCATCACGTTAGATTGTTTGCCGCCACACATCGCCTATAGTAACCCCAATCCGCCCCCCTCGACTGAAAACCCCATACATAACCTGGCGGTCGACTGGCCTTCGATGGACGAGCTGCAGCGCCGCTACCTGGCGCTCGCGCTCGAGAAGAATTACGGCAACCGCCAGCACACGGCCGATCTACTCGGAATCACACGCCGCACAATTCAACGCTTGATCGCGCGTTATAACTTGAACGCGGCGCATGAATCGGAAAGCGTTGATGGCGATGACGAGCGTGAGCAATGAACTCGTTTCAGGCCCCGACTTCAAGCGGCCGGTTCGGGGCGCCGGGCCTGGGCGCCTGAAAGCGGGACTTAAAACTGCTGGAGGACAGTGAGAGATGATTTTGCGTGTAGATTCAACATCGCTACGGCGCCGAATCCGCTGGTCGTGTCTACTGTTCCTCTTCGCCGCTTCGATTCAATGGACAGGCGCGGCTGCGCCGGCGCAGTCCCTGGACGCTCGCGTCGCGAGCGTCCAGGGGGCGGCTCTGCTGCGCAACAAACAACGCGTCTTCATCCTGGCCCGCGGCGACTTGCTCACCCCCGGCGACGAGATAGATACGCGCGGCGGCGGGCGGGTAGTCATCGAGTTGACCGACGGCAGCGTGGTAATCGTCCATCCAAAATCGCGCATAGTTATCGGCGATTACCGCGCGGCGCCGTCACTGCGCGAGATGTTTCGGATTCTTGTCGGGCGCGTGCGAGTCAAGGTCGCTCATTCCGGCGGCAAACCCAATCCGTATCGCGTCAACAGCCCGACGGCATCGATTCTGGTGCGCGGCACCGAGTTCGGCGTCGCCGTCGAGCCATCAGGCGACACCTCAGTGGAAGTTTACGAGGGCCTGGTCGAGGCGCAGAGCCTCGGCGACCCGCGCCGCCGCGCGCTACTTACGCGCGGACAAGGGGCGCTGCTGAAGGCGAATGAAGACATCCGTTTCTTCACACCCGGCTCCGGCGCCAGGTCTGACGGAGGCGGCGGAAATAACGGCGGCGCCGCAGACGGCGGAAACGATGGCGCTGACGCTGACGACGGAAACCGCAACGCTGGCGGCGGCGGAAATGATGGCCTTGGCGGCGGCGGAAATGACGGCGCCGGCAACGCCAACGTCGCCCCGAACGCCAGCGCCAACAAAAACGCCAGCATCGCCCCCAACGCTAAGGCCAACGCCAATGCCAAGCGCGATGACGTCAGGAAAGGAGTCGAGGCGGCGGGAACGTCCGCGGCGCGTCGCTCTGACGAAGATGGCCCGGAGCTCAACGACGCGACCGCCAATGCCGCGGCGAACGTCAGGACATACCTGGCCAACGACTACGAACGATATATCGACAGCCTGGCGGGGCTGGGATGGTCGCTCCCGGTTCGGCGCTACGCCGCTTTCGCCGACTCTCATCTAGACAGCCTTGATAACCCGGCCTATGCGACCGACTTCGCTTCGATCGAAGGAAGAGCCTGGCTGATCCCGTTTTTTAACAGGGCGCGCGGCGGCGATCTGCAAAGCGGATCCGCAGTTTCTCCCTTTTCCCGCAATTTGATAAGCCCATTCGACGCCGGTCTCAGGGCGCAGAGCGATTTCTTCATTCCATGGGATCGCGCGCGCATGGTGATCGGCGGCGCCGTCGCCGTCGGCGCCGACCGGTCGCAATCTTTAACCGTAGATTTGGCGCCCGCCTCTCTGAATCGCTTCTTTCCTGGTGGCGGCCGCATCTCGCGATACGTCGCCGTCTCGAACGAAGGCGTCTCGATCACCGGTTCGCTGTTGGCGGCGCGGCGGTTCGGCGATGACGGCCGCACGAGCGTCGGCGCCGGAGTGGAATGGGCCAGCAGCGGCGGCGACTTGCGCGGCCAAACCTCGCTGGCGAATCGCGCCGGAGCGCTCGCGATTGAGGATCTCAGAACAGAGTCCCAAATAAACCGGCTCCGCTTCCGGATAGGCGTTACGCGCGAATTTGACGGCGGTCACAAACTCGGCCTGCTCTACCGTCACGAGTCGGCGACCGCCGAAGACCGCGACCGTTCGCGCCTCTCCAACGGCCTGCCGCTCGGCCTCGATTCGACGCGTCAGGAGGGGCGGTCATCGGAAGTCTCTTTCAGATTGCGCGGGCCGTTCACTCGCCGGTTGTATTACGGCCTCGAGGGCTCGTTGCTCTTTGGCGAGAGCGACGGACGGATTCATCGCGCGTTCCTCGCGGACTCGACCACGCGGGCCGACGTGGATAGCGCCGTCGCAGGATTCGGCGTAGGATTCGCTTTGTGGCGAACGACCGTTTTAAGCGGGGATTTCGCCTTCGGCCTCTCCCGCGTCCAAGAGGAGCGCCGCGAGGACGCGACCGGGGATCGGGTCGAGGACAGGCAAGAGCGAGAGCGCTTCGTGTCAGCGCACGTGGGATTGCAGACAGACCTCTGGCGCCGATCCTTCGTCAGCGCGTCGACGCTCGTCATCGGGGAGACTAATACGATCGATCTAAGCCTCTTTCCCGATCTCTTCGGCCGGCGATTGACGAGTCTGGGCCTGGCCGAACCTGACGGACGTTCGCGCCTGGATTCGACGAACTTATTCTCAGATTTCGGGGCCGGCTGGCGGTTCACCCCGAAATTGGTGGCCGAGTATATATTCTCTGTAAATAGCGGTCTGGCGCCGCCGCGACACGTCTTCCTGCTGCGCTACACTTTCAAGCGCGAGAAATGACTCGGCCTTATGGCGAGGCGGTAAAGCCTTCCAACAAACGAGAGACCGTTGTAATGTGGTCCTTTCTCTCTGGCATCTCAGGTCAATTCAGATAGCAAATCGCAAGGAAACAAAAAAATGAAAAAAAGAATGTTTCTGAAAATCTCTTCCGCCGCGCTGGCTGGAGCCGCTTTGCCCAATATGAACGGTTGCAAGCAAGCCGACACGTCCGTGGGACCGCAAAGCAGCCAGGCAGCCACGAGGCTCAAAAATTGGGCGGGTAATCTGGAATATAGCGCCAGCGCCGTCGTCTATCCCGAATCGGTCGAGCAAGTACAGACCTTCGTGAAGAAGGCTGACAAAATACGAACGCTGGGCTCGCAACATTGCTTCAACAAAATCGCCGACTCTCCGCACCAGTTGCTTTCCACGAAGAACTTAAACAAGGTGGTCTCCCTGGACCCGGCCAAAAAGACGGTTACGGTCGAGGGCGGCATTCGTTATGGAACTTTGGGAGAATACCTGCATGGCAAAGGGTATGCGTTACATAACCTGGCTTCCCTGCCTCATATTTCCGTCGCGGGGTCGATTGCGACGGCGACGCATGGCTCCGGCGTGAAGAACGGAAATCTGGCGACCGCCGTTTCCGGAATAGAATTCGTCACCGCCGCCGGTGATGTGGTTACGTTATCGAAGGAAAAAGATGGCGACCAATTCCTGGGCGCGGTGGTTGGACTCGGGGGGCTCGGCGTCGTAACAAAAGTAACACTAGATATACAACCGACCTATCAAGTCCGTCAGCATGTTTATGAGAACCTGCCTTTCGGCGAATTGGAAAAGAACTTCGAGGCCATTATGTCGAGCGGCTACAGCGTCAGTCTTTTTACGGACTGGCAGAAAAATAACGTCAGCGAAGTCTGGGTGAAGAGCGTCGTCTCTGAAGGAAAGCAGCCGCCGGCCAGGCCGGAACTTTACGGCGCCACGCTGGCGAAGAAGAATCTGCATCCGATTGTCGAGCTCGCGGCGGAAAATTGCACGGAACAGATGGGCGTGCCCGGCCCCTGGCATGAACGCTTGCCGCACTTTCGCATGAATTTCACCCCGAGCAGCGGCAAAGAGCTGCAATCCGAGTTCTTTGTTCCGTTCAGCAACGCCTTCGCCGCGCTGAAAGCGATCAACAGTCTGGGAGATAAATGGATACAGGACCTTTTTATTTCGGAGATACGAACCATAGCCGCCGACGATCTCTGGATGAGCACATGCTACAAACGGCCCAGCGTCACCATTCACTTTACCTGGAAGCAAAACACCGATTCGGTGATGAAGCTGATTCCCATCGTCGAAGAGCAACTGGCGCCCTTCGGCGCGCGTCCGCATTGGGGGAAACTATTTACCATCGCTCCCGCGCAATTGCGTTCCCGCTATGAAAGATACGGTGATTTTCTGCAATTATTGCGGCAGTACGATCCGAAAGGGAAATTCAGGAACGAATTTCTCGATTTGAATCTGGCGTAAACGCTCCATATACCGGTTTTCAGATGTATGAAGATGGTTAGCCACAGAGGCGCAGAGATACAGAGAAAGAAAGAGAGGGGAGATCTAGAGAAAGGCTGCATTGCGGTCCAGCAGTTTTTCCCTCTCTGCGCCTCTGCGCCTCTGCGGCTATTTATTCATATGAAAACCAAAGCCGATAACAAACATTCGCTCGGACTGTACGTTTGCCAGGTTGCTCAGCGCGGATGCGCTGTTTCGATCGGGGGAATGTCAACGATGAGACTTGGTTTCCTTCGATTCATCCGGTTATCTTCCCGCGCCGGGAATACTCCATCCATAGACGTCAGGCTTGGATGGAGATGAGAGGCGCTACTCGCTACGGGGGCTCTTCGATGTACTTACGCGGTATTTCGATAGTCGCCCCGCCAGTACTGATCAGGCAGTAGGAGCGATGCCAGATCCTTTGTGATGGCCTTGCGACGGTATTTAGTCACTAGAACCAAGTGGAAATGAAGCGCAAAAACACAATGATGCAGCGCTTGTAATTGTTGTATTGCCATAGTAACTAAAGTATAATACGGCCCGTGAAGGCGTACAAATATAAGCTCAAGACCAATGCTAAATTCGTGGCCGGATGCTCGGCCACTTTGAATCTTTGCCGCGAGCTTTACAACTCGGCGCTGCAGGAACGGCGCGACGCATGGCAAATCAACGGCCTTTCGATCAACTATCACGCCCAGGCCGTCCAGCTTCCACAAATCAAACTGGTCCGTGAAGATGTGAGCGAAGTTCACAGCCAGGTTCTTCAGGATGCGCTTCGCCGGGTTGACAAAGCTTTCGACGCTTTCTTCAGACGCTGCCGGAAGGAGAGGCGCCAGGTTATCCGAGATTCAAGCCTGCGTCCCGGTACGATTCCTTCACCTATCCGCAGAGCGGCTTTCGGCTCGAAGGCGACAAGATTCATCTCTCCAAGATCGGTTCGTGTCGTGTCCGTCTTTCCCGTCCAATCGAAGGGACGATCAAGACCTGCATGATCAAGCAGGAAGTTGATGGCTGGTATATAGTCTTTGCGGTCGAAGAGAACCAATGCAGGTTCTTTCCTAAGACCGGAAACGCCG
>DASUFM010000987.1:0-6651 GCA_036274535.1 Blastocatellia bacterium | reverse complement strand
ATAATAAAGAAAAGCGGCGAGGACTCGCCGCACTCCACACGCTCCGCGATTTCGGCTGAGATTGGTTACAGAACCAGAGGGAACTCGCCTTCAAAAGTCGTCCGCTCCAATCGTGGAGCGGCGCCACGCCCCCAGCGCTTTATCCGATGCGTAATCCGATAAACCAATGGCCCGCCGTCGGCGCGGTCACTGCGCTCAAGCGGCCGAGGAATACAGACGAATTCGACTTCCAGGTCTTCGGCCGTGACACGCGTCACAGAATAGCCATGCCCGCCGAGGTCGATAAAAGAGAGGTGAGGCGCGACCTCCGGGTTTCGCTCTGCCAGCGCCTGGCGCGCGTCGCCCGTCCTTTGCAACGCGAGGCTCGCGCGCACGCCGTGCATGAGCGAGACATTCATCGCCGGTTTAGCGATAGCTTCGGGCGTCGGCTGATAGACGTAGATAGCCCGCAGCGGATGATTCCTTGGGAGAGCGTATTCCGCAGCCTCGAAGAGGCCGGGCGCGGAGATCGAGCCGGTGACGAACTCCGCCATCGTTGGCTCGAAGCGTTGCGGCGGCAGAGACTCCGAGACCACGCCGGCCTGAAAGGAATGCCGGTCCCCGGCGATCGATACCACTCCGGTGATCCCCTCCCGCCTAATGACCTCCAGAATTTCCGCGCGCTCAGAAAGGTAGCCGGACCAGTCATCGTCGCCAAATTGGGCATAACTCTCGCCCGGCCACTGTGGCCCGATATCTTTCGGAAGATTCTGAAAGTCCACACGCATATCGAGCATTCCGACCGAATTGCCCCACAACTTCCAGGGCGCTTTTGACGCGCGCAGCCTTTTTAAAAACCAGGCCTTTTGCGCGGCCCCAAGGATTGTCTGCGGCGGCGCCTGCTTGCGTGGATTTGGCAGATCCGCTCCGCCAAACCGGATCGTCTCCGGCGGCCGTCCTCCATTGTGGCTACGCCCGGCGTCCAGCGTCTCGACCACGTCTTGCGGAAGGACGTAGGGAAACTGCCTGGTCTGGAATGGAAGCGCCTCAGAGCGATCCATGACGGGCTCCGACCGAAACGATCGGTTGTCGGTCAGAATCAGCTCCATGTTTCGCCCCCATCGCAGCGTACGAAACAGTTTGAGGCTATTGATGGCCGCAAGGTTTCCAGATTCCTGGCCAAGCCCGTGATCATCGAAGTCGCGAATCGGCGTATCGGCGACGGCCGGAGCTTTGTAACGGTCTGAAGGGCGCCCGTCCGGCTTGACTACTCTGGCTGGCTGATATTCGAACCAGGCCTGATTGGCGGCCACCTTGCGCGTCTGCGCCGGCCGTGCGCCGTCGAAATTCTGCTGGCTCTGCCATCCCTTCCAGGAAAACTCGTGGTTGTCCCACATGCAGACAAACGGCCAGCGGGCGCGAGCGTCCTGCAGGTCGGGGTCCGAAAGATAAGCGCGGTAGAGCGCGCGATAGTCATCCACTGTGGTCGGGACATGGAAGTCACGAAACTTTTCGCCGTTCTTATATCGGACAATGTCGCGCAACCGCCTTGCGTACATGCCTTGAGGCCGGTCTTCCGGATACCAGACCACTTCGTAGACGAAGTCGCCGAGATGCAGCACGAAGTCGAGTTGCTCGTCCGCCGCCCTTTGCTCGTCCTCCCAAATCATGCGCCGGTAAGCCGTTGAGGCGCCCTGCTGTACGTTCTGACAGCTCACGAAAGCGAAACGCACGGCTCGGCTATCACTCTCTGACGGCGCAGTGATCGTGCGGCCCACGCGGCTCCCGAAGCCATGCTCGTCAGTAAAGCGGTACCAGTAGACGCGCGCGGGTTTGAGACCGGCCGCCAGCACGCGGCAGGTCCAGTCCGTCTCGGCGGATACGTCCGCCCTCGCGGTGGCCACGACACGGCGAAAGGCCGAATCATCGGAGACTTCGACCGTCAGCCTGCTCGCCTCGCTGCCCTGTGACGGCGGCCTGCGAGTCCACAGGATCACCCCATCAGGATGAGGGTCGCCGGAAGCGACGCCCTGAGGATAAAGGTCCCGCCGCTCGCTCCACGAAATCCTGGAGTCGCGCGCAGAAGCCGATCCCCACGCGAGGGACGCGCCAAATGACGCCCCCGCCTCAATAAACTTCCGACGAGTAATCAGAGCAGGTGATTTTTCGTACGATTTCATGCGTAGAGTCTCCTGAGTCAGCCGGCGCCCTGCGACGGCAAGAAATGAAACATATTGGCGCTATGCCTCTCCGCCACAATACCGCTCGATATATTTTATTCAAATTTTCAGGTCGTGTTGTAAAAAAATCACCCGGGATACGCGTAGGTGGGACACAGCCTGTGTGGCGCCATCATTAGCCAATTGCGCCGGTTCATCCGTACACGCAATTGCAAACTGCTCTAAATCAGACCACGCAAGATGGGTACACCGAGTTCGTAACGCGACCGGAAGGGAGCGTTATCCAGGCCCTTGCGACGCTCCCTTCCGGTCGCGGCACAGACCCAATCTTGCCTGGTCTGATTTAGAAGAGATTGGCGCGGCAGGATGCGGCACGCCAGATGCTTTATCGCTCTCGGCGTTGTGACGCGGCTGTAATGTCAAGCGGGAGAAAGCCGCTCCAATCCGCCGTAAACCAATTTCATCACATAAAGGAGGAGTTAATATTGTGAAGAAGCTAATTTTCCTTACTGTGATCGCTTTGCTATTTGTATTTTCGCTGGCCTATGCGCAGGAGAAGGTGAAGCTCACTGGCTACGTCGTAGACGTGAAGTGCGCCGCCGGGCGCCCCACAGGGAAGCCTGAAGACGTCATGAAGTTCGCCGCCGAACACACCAAGGCATGTGCGCTGATGGAAGAGTGCGTCAAAAGCGGCTACGGCATTTTTGCCGGCGGCCAGTGGTTCCCGTTCGACGCGAAGGGCAACGAGCTTGCAAAAGCCCTGTTCGAGAAAACACAGAAGAAGGATCACATCAAAGCGACCGTCGAAGGCATAAAGCATGATGGGAAGATTCACGTCCAGAAACTCAACGAAGCGAATTAGGATTTCTCTGTCCCCCAAAAGCGAGTGGCGAGGCCATCACCGGTAACGCTTGTTGTTTTTCACCGGCAAATCGGCGGCGGTCTCACCACTACACATCCTATTGCCGCGCTCAGGAAGAAGGGGCGCCTGGCGCAACGCAAGGATGGGGGTCTTCAACCCTTTTTAGATAATTGCGTGACAAAAGCAGTTTGATTGGTGTCCCCAGCGGCATTCAGTATAATTCCAACCGACGAAACTCCGGCGTAAATTGGTGTAACTGTCATGAAGCGCATCTGAGGGCCAGCGCTGCAGGCCGCAGCGAGCCCGGCTTGAGGCGAGGGAGCTACGCTCGCCACGATGCTCCGTCGCAACTGCTTATGATGACTTTCAAACAACAGTCGGTTTTTGTGTTATTGGCGATCCTGCCGATTATGCTCCTGTTCTCCGGCTCCGCGGCGACGGGATGGCAGGCCGGCGGTAAGAGCAGGCTCGCGGCGATCAAACTGGTCTATCCCAACGGGCTCGCGCTTGATGATAAAGGCGATCTATACATCTCCGACATCGGGACGCATCGCATTCTGAAACTCAATCGGCGGGGGCGGCTGACAGTGATCGCCGGAACTGGGGAAGGCGGCTACGGCGGCGATGGCGGGCCGGCGATCAACGCTATGCTTAACGCGCCGCATGACATCGCCTTCGACGCTGAAGGCAATCTGCTGGTCGCCGACACTTTCAATCACCGCATCCGTCGCATTGACCGTCAGGGCTTCATCACGACGATCGCAGGCGCTGGCGACGCGCCGTATACCGGCTACGGCAGCGCCGCGCCGAAAGACACGCTCAACAATCCACAAGGCGTCGCGGTTGATCGCGCCGGGAAAATTTTGATCGCCGACACCTACAACCGCGTCGTGCGGCGGCTCAACCGCGACGGGGCGATGACGGTTGTCGCCGGATCGGTGGTCGGGCTGAGCGGCGACGGCGGCCTGGCAACAGCGGCGCAGTTGAACCTGCCGATGGCCGTGACTGTCGGGCCTGACGACAGCGTCTATGTAAGTGATGCGGCTAACAGCCGCATCAGACGCATTACTGCGGACGGAAAAATCCAGACGGTGACCGGCTTCGGCGGCGGAGACGGGATCGGTGGGGCGGGTTTTGCAGGTGACGGCGGCCCGGCGGGTAAAGCGAAGCTCTTTTCGCCGGCCGATGTGAAATCCGATACGGCGGGCAATCTCTACATTTCAGACAGTGGCAACAATCGCGTCCGGGTTATTCGCGGGGGCTTGATCACAACAATCGCCGGCACAGGCCGCCCGGGCTTCAGCGGCGACGGCAAAGAAGCCGTCGCCGCTGAGTTGAACACGCCGCAGAAACTCGCCGTCGCCAGGGACGGCGGCGTCTTCGTCGCCGATCGCGCCAATCATCGCGTCAGAAAAATTGACGCCAGAGGTTTCATCATGACCGTGGCGGGCGAAGGCGCTCCCACGAAGACGCTCCTCGATCCTGAAGTCATAAGGTGAACTAATAGAAAGGATGATTATGGAATGCCGCGCGGTTATCAAAGCATCTTTCATAGCTCTATGGATCGCCGTCGCGTTCCGGCTCGGAGCCGATTCGCTTCAGGCGCAGAATCGGACTTCCGGCAAGGACAAGTTTCCCGGCGAGCACTCGGATGAAAAGCTCAATCCGCAGCGCCCGGACAAACAGATCAGCGACCTGACGAGCGGCGTCGCGGCGAAATTGCCCCCTGCCGGCGTGAATGGACGTAAGATCGCCATCCGCAACCTGATTGACCGGCATCTCTTCGGCGCAATGGAACGTGACGGCATCCCACATGCCCCTCTCTCGAACGATTACGAATTCTGCCGCCGCGTCTACCTGGACCTGACCGGGCGCATCCCTACTCCCGATCAGCTCAAGGCTTTCGTCACAGGCGTTGATCCGAATAAACGCGACAAACTGATTGACGAATTGATCGAGAGCCAGGCCTGGGTGGATCACTGGAGTTACTGGTACGGCGACCTGGTACGCAATTGCGGCAACCGCATCGGCAATCCCGCGCTGAAACACTTCGACGCCTGGATCAGACAATCGTTCAAAGAGGACAAACCCTATGACCGGTTCGTGACGGAGATGCTCACCGTTTCCGCGCCGAATACGAACTGGATGCCGGACGCCGCGGCCTCCGGCTTCCTGGCGCGCTGGCACGTCACCGGCCTGACGATGTATGACGATAACTACGAAGATACGGCGGACGAGATCATCGCCAATTCGGCGCGCATCTTCCTGGGCGTCAACTACCAGTGCATCTCGTGCCACGGCGGCAGGGGCTTTCTTGAAAAGGTCAGCCTCGACCTGGTTTCCAAGACGCGTAAAGATTTTTGGGCCATGGCCGCCTTCTTCGGCAGGACGCGCATCCGCGCGGTCGCTTACCAGGATCGTTACACAATCACGGAAGACGGGACCGGCTACGACGCGAAAGGCTGGAGTCAGGTTCGTTTGCAGCGCCAGGGCGGCGAAGTACATCCGACTTTTATTTTGACCGGCGAAAAAGCAGACCTGAGCAAACCGCTGCGGCCGCAGTTCGCGCGGATGCTCACCGGGCATCCACAATTCGCGCGCGCCACAGTCAATCTGATCTGGAAGCAGTTTTTCGGACTCGGAATCGTGGACCCGGTGGATTCTTTCGACCTGGCCCGGCAAGACCCGAGGGCCACGCTGCCTGACCCGTGGACCTGCCAGCCGACTAACAATGAGTTGCTCGACGCGCTGGCGCGCGATTTCGCCGCGAACCGCTTCAGCTTGAAACACCTGATGCGCACGATCGCGCGGTCGAGCGCCTATCAGCTCTCGTCACGCTTTCGCCAGGAAGGGCAGGAAGGCGCCGGATGGAGGGAGAGTTACACGCCGTATTTCGCGCGCCACTTCGTCAAGCTGCTGACCGCCGAACAGATTCACGACGCGATCTCGCAGGCCACCCAGGTCTTCGGCGATTACAGGCGCAAGGATTACGTCTACGACACGGCGATCGCTCCGGCGCATTTCTGGACGGAGGCGGCGTCGCCGGAAGACATCAACAACTCCGAAGCGAAAAGCTTCCTCCGCGCCTTCGGGCAAGCCAACCGCGAACAGTTCGACCGCCAGCCGGGCGGTTCGATCCTGCAAGCGATGACGTTGATGAACAGCCCGTTTGTGACTAAACGAGTGATGGCCTCCAACGGCAGCCTGGTCGATCGGCTGGTGAAATCGGCGAAGACGAGCGCGGAGATCGTTGATGATCTTTTTCTGGCGACGCTGTCGCGTTACCCGGCGCCGCAGGAAAAACAGATTGCTGTGGAGTGGATCGAGAAGGATCGCAAGCAGGGCGCTGAAGACCTGAGCTGGAGTTTACTGAACAAGCTCGATTTCGTCTTCAACTACTGAGGAGCCTTCATGTCGCGTTGCGACGCCCGGAAACAATGAAAAGTTCGTAGTTCCGCCTTCAGGCCAATGAGATTAAGTTAGCGAATAGTGGGCGTAAATCGTAACGGCGGAGCCTTTGGAGGCGCGGTTGCCTGGAACCGCTTTGGTAGTCATCCTGGATCCCACACACTTCGGGGACGAAAGACCCGGTGGGTTCTCTCTGATCATTGTCGAAAAATCGAAGTTGAC
>DASUFM010000986.1:0-2814 GCA_036274535.1 Blastocatellia bacterium | reverse complement strand
CTGGAGATGATGGGCATCGCGGATCGCGCGCGCAGCCGCCCTGGACAACTTTCAGGCGGACATCAGCAACTCGTGGCCATCGCGCGCGCGCTGGCCTGTAAGCCTACGATCCTGCTCGCCGACGAACCTACCGGAAACCTCGACTCGGCCAGCGGGCAGATGGTTATGAATCTGCTCAAACAATTGCACGCGAACGGCTCGACCGTTTGCCTGGTCACTCACGACTCACGCTTCCTTCACCTCGCCGACCGGAAGCTGAAGATGCTGGACGGAAAAGTCACCGCCGGTGATGAATATATTGCCACGCAGGGAATTATGAGATGAATGGAGGCGGCGATCGGAATCGAACCGATGGATAAAGGTTTTGCAGACCTCTGCCTTACCACTTGGCTACGCCGCCTTGTCAACACGGGATACGCCGGCTGATCAATGATGATCATTAGCGAACCCCTATGCTCACATAATCGACTTTTTCCGTCAAGCCCCCCTCGTTGCGCAGACGCGCTTCAATCAGCAATCATAACGATCATAAGGCGCGCTCAGGACTTGCGCGCATGCCTTGAGATAATTTGACTCACACCCATGAGCCGTTATAATCATTTTGCGGAATAAATATCAGTGATTGATTCAATGGGGGAATCAGATCGCGAAATCGAAAAAGGAAGTTATCAGTCATGCGACAGCCGGTCATCATCAGCGCGACGCGCACCGCGATCGGGAAGTTTCAAGGATCGCTGAAGCCGTTCGCCGCCACGCAACTCGGCTCCATAGCCGTGCGAGCGGCCGTGGAACGCGCGAAGCTCAATCCCGCCCAGATTGACGAAGTAATCATGGGCTGCGTGTTGCAAGCGGGATTGGGTCAGAATCCGGCCCGGCAAGCCGCGCTCGGCGCCGGCATTCCCGACAAGGTGGCCGCGCTGACCGTCAACAAAGTCTGTGGATCAGGTTTGAAAGCCGTGATGCTCGCCGCTCAATCGGTCGCGCTCGGTGATAACGACATAATCGTCGCGGGCGGGATGGAGTCGATGTCTAACGCGCCTTATCTGCTGCCGAAAGGCCGCGACGGTTATCGCATGGGCAATGGCGAGATCATCGACTCGATGGTCCACGACGGACTCTGGTGCGCCTTTGATAATTGGCATATGGGAGAGACTGGAGAGGTGGTGACTGAGAGATACAACGTCTCTCGCGAACGGCAGGACGAATACGCTCTAGGCTCGCATCGCAAAGCGGTGGCCGCGATCAAGTCCGGAAGGTTCAAAGACGAAATCACGCCCGTTGAGATTCCCCAGCGCAAGGGCGCTCCGCTCCTTTTCGACACTGATGAAGGGCCGCGCGAGGATTCGTCTCTCGAAACGCTCGCCAAATTGAAGCCGGCCTTTCGTCCAAATGGCGCGGTGACCGCAGGCAACGCTTCGACGATCAATGACGGCGCGGCGGCCGTCGTCGTGACCTCGGAAGAGACCGCGCGAAATCTGGGACGCGCGCCGCTCGTCCGGATCGTCGCCCAGGCCACGTCGGGCGTCGAACCGAAACTGGTGATGATGGCGCCGGTGGAGGCCGTCAGGAAAGTCGTGGCGAAAGCCGAATGGGATTTGAAGAGCGTCGATTTGTTCGAACTTAACGAGGCCTTCTCTTCGCAGTCGGTCGCTTTGATTGAACAACTCGGACTTGACCCGGAGAAGGTCAACGTGAACGGGGGCGCGGTCGCGCTCGGTCACCCGATCGGCGCTTCCGGCGCGCGCGTTCTGGTGACGCTGATTCACGAGATGATTAAACGACGAGCCGGCCGCGGCGTCGCGAGCCTCTGTCTGGGCGGAGGAAACGCCGTCGCGCTGGCCGTCGAGAGGGTAGCCGCCTGAAGATAAACCTGTTGGTTGTCAAATATGATCTTTTGTCAACGTTGCAAGAAAGCGAATCCATCTGACGCGGAATATTGCGAAGAATGCGGCGCGGTTTTGATGTTGATTTCGCGCGCGCGAGGCTCTTCCGCATTTGACGTCGGCGAGAACTCACTTGAAGAGCACCTGCTCGAACGCATCAGCGCCCTGGAATCGGCGCTGACGCGCGCCAACGACAGGTTCGAGCAGTTGCTCGAACTCGCGCAGCAACAGGCGACGGGCAGCTTCTACGACCACATGATGCTCGAGGCGCTGACCGAGATCCTCACCGAGATGCGCGCGGTCAACCCCGAAGAACTCGAACAGAGGTGGCGCAGCCGCGTCGCCCGCCATTACGAAGAGACCGCCGAACGCGAACGCCTCGACGAACGCTGCGACCAGATCATCTCCACATATCGCGGCGCGGAGCGCGAGGATTTCATAGATCAGGTCGAGGAAGGAATCCTCCTCATCAGCGAAGGCCGCACACGAAGAGGTTTGCGAATGCTCGAAGCGGCGCTCGCGCTCGACGAGCGCAACTCCGAACTAAGCTTCACCATCGGCGAATATTATTTCAACCTGGGCAAATCGCTCGAAGCGGCGGTCTTCCTGCGCCGCGCGCTGGACGAACAGGGCGACCATTTCGGCGCCAGGCTGCTGCTGGGACTGTTGAGCGGCGACGAAGGCGAGGCCGAATCGGCGAAGATACACCTGCAGCGCGCGCTGACGCTCGACGCGCAATCCTTCGCCGCCCATTACGGACTCGGGCGGCTCTTCGCGCGCGAAGGCAAACTGGACGACGCGCTCTCGCATTTGCGGCGCGCCCTCGAACTGAACCCCTCGCCCGAAATGCATTATCTGGTCGGGCGCACTTATCTGGAGCAGGGCCGCCCGGAGAAAGCCATGAAGCACCTGCAAAAAGCCATCCGGCTCG
>DASUFM010000985.1:0-6712 GCA_036274535.1 Blastocatellia bacterium | reverse complement strand
CGCAAGCGCCGTCATTACGAAATGGACAAAGTGGAGTCATATTCCGTATTCAATATTCCATATTACATAGTCGGAACTGCGCGACGATCGGCTATGGAATATCGAATACGGAATATGAGATATGAACTTGCCTCAATCAGTCTCCGGAGCCGCTCGGAGGATTTAAGTTTAAATTCCCCGGCGCCGGAATGCGTTGCAGTTTCCTGGTCGCGTGCGCGCTGACGACCTTTCCTTGATTGATGCGTTCGACGGCTTTCTCCAGGCTCTCGCTCTGACCGAGCAGCACTAAAATGTCATCTTCCGCAATCTTGAAATCAGGTCCGAGATTGATTCTGGTATCTCCGCCACGAATAGCCGCCGTCACCAAGGCGCCAGTCTGATTACGCAGGTCGAGTTCTCCGAGCGTTTTTCCGATGGCCGGTGAATTGGGACTGATGAAGATAGTTTCGGTCCCGGTCGAACCGAAAGCCTCCGCGATCGTGTTCAACTCGGCGAGCGGCAGCGAGGAAGACCGCAGCATCTGATAGCCTTCCTTTCGGACGTCCTCCACTTCGCGCTGAATGACGTTGCGTGAGACGCCGTATTCCCTCAGCACGCGCGAGAAAATCTCGACGCTGGTTTCGAACTCTTCCGGGATCACCTGATTGGCGCCGAGCTGGTAAAGTTCCTCGACCTCCGCCATGTAACGGGTGCGGACGATGATTCGAAGGTCTGGGCTCATTTCGCGGGCGATTGCGACCGTGCGGCGCGTCGAAATCGGGTCCGAGATGGCCACGACCAGAATTCCCGCGCGGAGCAGCCCGACGTGGCTCAACACCTCTTTGCGACTGGCGTCGCCGTACTCTATGGGCACGCCTTGCTCCCGCGCCTGGCGCACGACTTCGGCATTCAGTTCCAGCACCACATAAGGGATGCCCACGCGGTGCAGCACCTTCACCAGATTGCGCCCGTTCATCCCGTAGCCGATTACGACCACATGTTCGTTGAGGTCATGGCAGGCGGCCTCTATGTCCTCCATTTGGGGGTCGAGCGGCGAGCCTGGCGAGAGTCTGGATTGCAGCGCATAGCCGACGCGCGGCGCCAGGTTGATCAGAAAAGGCGTGGCGATCATAGAGAGGATCGAGGCGCCCAGAAACCTTTGATAATCGATATCCGAGAGCAGGCCCTGCTCCAGTCCGATCTTGGCCAGAATGAAGGAGAACTCGCCGACCTGCGCCAGGCCTATCCCGACCATCGCCCCCACTCGCAACGAGTCGCGAGACAGGCGCGAGACCACCAGGATGATGATCGTCTTGCCCAGGACCAGCGCGACGAACCACGCCAGCACAGTCAGCAGGTTTGTCGCGAGGGAACCCAGCGAGAGCAGCATGCCGATGGAGATGAAGAAGACGCTGTTGAAGATGTCCCGAAAGGGCATGACGTCGGAGACGATCTGATGACTGTATTCGGACTCGGCAAGAACGATCCCGGCGATAAACGCCCCGAGAGCCATCGAGAGGTCGAAACGCGAAGTCAGCCAGGCCGTCCCGAGGCTCACCATCACTACGAAGATGATGAAGACCTCCTGGCTGCGCAGTCGCACGACGTGATGCAGCAGGAAAGGAACCACGAAGCGCGCCGCAAGGATGATGCCGGCGATGACCGCCAACGCAGTCCCGATCTTGATCGCGATATTCGTGAAAGACGACCCTTCCCTGCCGCTGAGGACCGGGACCAGCAGCATCATCGGCACTATGCACAAATCCTGGAAAAGCAGGATGCCGACGCCGGCCTTCCCGTGCGGCGTGTCTATCTCCTGCCGGTCCATATAAGTCTTGAGCACTATGGCGGTGCTGGATAGCGCGAACAGGAAGCCGAAGAATACGGACTGGCTCGTGGACCGGCCGAGCAGGATACCCAGTCCGGCGACCCCCATGATCGTGAGCGACACCTGCAACCCGCCGCCGAACAACACCAGACGCTTCATCTCCATCATGCGACGCAGCGAGAATTCCAGGCCAATTGTGAATAACAGCAGCACCACTCCGATCTCGGCCATCGCCTCGACCGCGTGCGCGTCTTTGATGAGTCCCAGCCCGTAAGGCCCGATTACCACACCGGTGATCATGAAGCCGACGATCACCGGCAGGCGCAGGCGATGACAGATGAATGCGATCGGAATCGAGGCGACGAGCAGAATGAGCAGATCGTCCAGCAACGGTAGACCATGAGGCATAGAGTGTTGGTTCCCTTTCTATTTCTATAAAAAATCGGACACGTCGCCGCCAGGTCGCATTAGGACGCCTATGAAACCATGCGGGCGAAGAGACGCCGGCAGCCGATTTGTCGGGGCGGCATGCGCGTGGACGTTGTGTTGTAATTAGATCAGAAGAGAACAAGCACTGAGGTAAATGTCGCGTCGGTCAAACAGCCGATTCAGAGTGGCTTTGGACAACAGGCGCCGCTCACGCCTCTCATCCAGGTAAAGCCATGTGGCCGGAGTCGCAGGCCCCAAGTCGCTATAAGGACCCGGTTTGCGACTCAGTCTTAGAAACATGCCATTGATCGCGCCACATTTATGAGATACATCCGGTTGAGGTGATTTATCCGCAGGTTTGGAAAGCGCGACGTGGCGATCATTTTTAGTGACTCGATGGCTTTCGCCGGAGGATTGAATTGTCGCCGCCTGGACGCCCTGCGTCTCGGAACAGAGCAAAGCGCAGACGCCCCACCAAAGCGCCATATAAAGCGCGGTCGACAGGTAGTTGTTTTTCCTGGAAAGGCATTGTGGCAAACGCATCGACTGAATTTTAGCCTGTACCCTCCGCGAAACGCCAGTTACGACTTGTTAAATTATTTCATTTCGCTAAAGCAGAATTGAAGAAGGAGCCACGGATTAAACGGATGTGACGGATCGATTACGGCCCCGTCACAATCCGTCGCGTCCGTTTAATCCGTGGCTCCTTCTTCTTTCAAAATTCGATTTGGAATCGTTCCCCTCTTTACTGAAGACTGAAATGGCGGCGATAATCCACCAGATGGATGCAGTAAAAAAACCGCGCAGGATAGTTTTCCTGGATTTGCTTCGCGCGCTGGCAGTAATGATGATGGTAGTGGGGCATACGATTGACACGCTGCTCCTCGATGAATATCGCAGCTATGACTACCGGGGCTTCAAATTATGGCAATTTGCGCGCGGAATGACTGCGCCGATTTTCCTGCTGACCGCCGGAACTGCGTTCGTTTATCTTTTGCGGTCAACAGCCCTGCCGCTCCGCGACAATCCCCGCGTCGCCAAAGGCGTCAAAAGGTCACTGTCGCTGTTCGCGTTCGGCTACCTTTTGCGATTCCCCTCTTCATCGCTCATCGGCGCATTTTCCATGCCGATTGAACAATGGCGCTCGTTCTGGATCGTAGACGTCCTGCAGTTGATCGGCATGGGGCTGCTCCTGCTGTTATCGGGGGCTTTTCTGTCGGAAAAATTGAGGCTAAATGAACTCGCGTTATACGGCGCAGGCGGCGCCTTTTTCTTCGTCTGCGCTCCGTTCTGTGAAAAGATCGTATGGAACGAGTATCTGCCGGCGCCGATCGCGGCCTATTTCTACGGCGGAAGCGGTTCACTCTTCCCCCTCTTCCCGTGGGCGGGTTACGTAATGTTCGGCGGCATGCTGGGGGTTCATCTGGCCCGCGATAGCCGTGAGTCCGAGCCGTTAAGATTGAGTCGCCGATTGATAGTCGCAGGAACGGCGCTGCTGGCGCTTTATTATTGCGCCGGGAGTCTCAAGGACACCGGTTACGGCCCGGTTCACTTCTGGGACTCAAGCCCCGACCTGGTGTTACTGCGTTTAGGGTCGGTATTGCTTTTGATTATCCCCGTCGTGTTGTTCTCCGCAAGAGTCCGCGATGTTCCTGCAACGCTGCTGGCAATAGGCCGCAGGACTTTGCCGATCTACTTGCTGCACCTTGTGATCTTATACGGCAGCCCGTGGAATCAGGGCCTCAACCGGCTCTACGAAAGGAGCCTGCCGCCCTGGCCGTCGATATTCGCCGCTTTATTGATGCTGATTGCTATGATCGGTTTTGCCCTGGCTTGTGGCAAAGTCGGGGGCGACAAGTTTTACGCCAAATTGAGCGTCCCACAATCAGCTAAGCCACAACAACTGACTACTGATGACTGACGGTAGCCAGTCGGCGGCGGCGGAATCTTCCTTACCACAAGCTGAGCGTCAATATGCGCGTCCTCACCGCCAAACCTTAGAAGCGCCACAAGCGTGGACCGCCGGCGCGCCTGGTTAAAGGCTGTTTCATTAGGCACGACCATTGCTGAATCTGCCGTTGAATAATGAATAAGTCGCTGACAGGCTCAGGATCACAAGCGCCGCGGGCGCCACGCGTAAAGGCCGCCTCCTGGCCGCTCAAGTTAGGCTCCTGGCTGGTCGGCGCGCTGATCCTGTCCGGGGTTATTTTGGTCATAATCTCCCGCGGTGAGATCGAGGGCTTTGGCCGGCTTCTGCGCCGCGCCGCGCCTCTGTGGCTGTTGACTGGCGCATTTCTTCAGATTGCGACTTACTTCAGCGCCGCCGCCGTCTGGTATCAGACGCTTCAAAAAGCAGGGGTGCGCTATTCGATGCGGACACTCGTCCCTCTGGGCGTGGCCAAGCTCTTTTCGGAACAGGCTCTGCCCAGCGGAGGAGTCAGCGGAATGGCTTTTTTTGTCGCGGCCTTAACCCGCCGAGGAATACCGGCCGAGATATCCATGTCCGCGCTGTTGGTCAGCCTCATTTCGTATTACGCGGCTTATCTTCTCGCGGCGGCCCTGAGCCTGACGCTGCTGTGGTTCTATCATGCGGCCAGCGCCTGGATCGTGATCATTACCATCCTGTTTTGCATAATAGCGATAGCGATCCCGATCGGGACTTTGTGGCTTCACAGCCGCAGTCAGAGACCGCTTCCCGCGTGGACGACGCGCATTCCCGGCGTAAACAGGTTGCTGGATATGCTGGGTGACGCCCCCGGCCATCTTCTGCGCGACGGCGCCTTGCTCACTAAAACGACGCTTTTCCAGGCCTCTATTTTTTTACTGGACGCAGCCACCCTGTGGGCGATGTTGCGCGCCGTGGGACAACAGGTTTCTTTCCTGGCCACTTTCCCGAGTCTCGTAGTTTCTTCGATGGTCGCGACATTCGGCCTGGTCCCGTCTGGACTCGGAACTTTCGAGGCGACTTGTGTGTTGATGCTGCGGACCCTCGGCGTCCCACTCGACGCCGCGCTCGCCGCCACTCTGCTGCTGCGAGGCTTTACACTCTGGCTGCCCATGCTGCCCGGCATGCTGCTGGCAAGGCGGGAATTCAAGAGTTCCGCCGCAGGTGATCAGGGCCTGCAATGAAAATTTCATCCACGAAGCCATACTAAGAGACACCAGGAATCGATTTTCTGCCCGGGATCCTTTGCAAGACTTCGCGGATAATTGTTTGTAGTCAGCGCAATTCCCCCAAACTCTGGCCACTATAGAGCCCATCTGAATTCGTGGGTCGCTTCTCCTCATCGGAATTCGGATCAGGGCCCTCAGGCGGCTCCGTGGAATGCGAAGGACGTGTTTGCCTCTCCGATGGAACGGGCGTGCGCTCCGGAATAACCTGGTTACTCGCGATTGGAAAGTTGCGCCCTGCTAAAAACCCTACCACTAAAGCGAAAATCAACGAAATCAGCCATGGCGTCTTATCGTTTTCCCTGTAACGTCTTTCAAAACCTTTGTCTTTCATTTACTCTTCTCCTATCTGTTTCAGCCGGCCGCGCACGCGTGGAGGTTGATCCGCAAGGTCTGAAATTCAAGCATTGTAAAACGGCGTTCGAGCCAGCCTCCATGGCTCGTAAAGCCAGTAAAGCGGATACTTACTAACTTGCCTGCCACGCGCCGCGAACAGCTTCAGGTTACATCTGAACAATTTCCTGGCATATACGCGAAAAAAGAACCTCATCCTGGTTACTCGCCTTTCCGAAAGTATTACGCGTGTACAACTCAATAACGTCGTGGCGAATGAGGTATCCAAATTGCGACAAGCGAGCGTTGACAGAGTAACCGTCAAGTAAGAATGTGAAGTTGACAGAGCTGGATGGGTTTACATCGCCTCTCTTCGTTATCCACATTCTCTACTCCCAGCGCCTTGTCTTACTTGTCTGACAACATGCGTTCGCATTTGTCGTGCCATTACGATATCTATTATTTTCAGGTATTTATGACCGATCGCTTCTGAAAAAAATTCGCTTTGCCGGACTTTGCGATCCACTCCAGCGGATTGGCGGGACCGTACATCAAAGGTCGTACGGGTCTACGAGCGGTAGCTATCGTGATTGCGCGACAGGCGATGCGGCTTTCATATGAACGAAGACTCCGCTCCCTCACGGTCGCGGTACAGTACCGAGCGTAAGCAAGCGGCCTCTTCAATCAAGCGCAAACCGCTGTAAGTCCAACCGCTGTATAATCCAGCTATGCTCAATTGTTTACAGTAATAGCGTGAAGACTCGGCATGATATGTTGTTGAATTATTCGAGAGTTTATCCACTTTTCCGGATTCTGCGGGACGATTTTAGTTGATAATATTAAAAAGAGCGGTACAATGAGAGGGTATCAAAAAAACACATTTATAAGCGTAAGTCTTGAGAGACTTCTGTTCTTAGCTCGACTTTGTCCATTGTGAGATCGGCGCTCCGGCGCCGATCTCACAATGGACAA
>DASUFM010000984.1:0-11898 GCA_036274535.1 Blastocatellia bacterium | reverse complement strand
ACAAACGATCCAGTGAACCGCCTGTCACCGCGCCGAGCGCGAAGACGACCGCGATCAACAACCAGACCTGTAACTTGACCTTGCCTTGTGTGTTCATTTCGTTCCTCCGGCGTTTCTAGACTGCCCGGTCTCCACTCCGGCGGCCGAGGCGATCAACTCATCCTGCGAGAATGAGAATACATCCAGCATCAGAGTCGGCTCCTCATTCGCCAGGCCCGCCGTCTGCTGGCGCGAAGGCGCGAGTATCAGCGACGCCACCGCGATGACGGCGCAGGCCGCTATAAGCGGGATGGCGTGTTTGACGCCGGCGAGCAATGACATCCAGGCGCCGCGCTGCCGGGCGAGCCGCCGCTCTTCGGCTTCAATACGCACACGAATGCGGCGGTAAAGAAAGGGTGACGCCGCCGCCGTCGATATCTCTGATTCGCCCGCTTCGAAGGCGCGCAGAAGCTCGTCGCTGAAGCGGTTCAGCATTTCTTCTTCCAGGGCGCCTTTGCGGCGTTTGCCATTCGTCCACATAACTCACCTCAATAGAATAGATAACACATCCACCATCATCAAAGAAGTTTTCCCAGCAACTGCCGTAGCCCGCGTTGGGCGCGGTGAGAGCGCATCTTGACCTTCGCGGTCGTCCACCCGGTCAGATTCGAGATCTCCGCGATGGACAGCTCTTCGAGCTTGAGCAGCGCGAGCACCATCCTGTCGTCAGGCCGGAGCCGCGAGAGCAATTTGTTCGCGAGGTCGCGCGAGATCGCCGCGCCTTCGACGTTCCCGCTGGCGCTCAGGTCGCGCAATCGTTCGTGCAGGTACGCCGCTTCGTCTTCACTCAAATCGCCGATGCTGCTTTCGCCGCGCCGCCGCGTCCGCCGCAATTCGTCATAACAGGTCCGCACCGCGATCCGGGCCAGCCATGAAACGAACGACTTTTCGCCGCCGCCTTGATAATCAGCCAGAGCGAAATAGGCCTTGATAAAACTCTCCTGGATGATCTCCTCGACCTGGTCGCGGCGCGGGAAGAATCGGTAACCGAGCCGCGAAACCAGACGGCGGTGGCGCTCGAACAGCAGATTGAAGGCGGATTCGTCGCCGCCGCGAGCGGCCACCACCAGCTCATCGTCCGTCATTTCCCCCATTTTTATGGATGTTTCAGCGCTTATCTCGGCGGTCATCTCGATTTCTCCCGGTCCGGCGCTTCCAATACTTATGGAGGAAGCCGCCGCCGCATACGCGGCGACATTTGCTTGAGGTTTCTCGGGGATTCGCTCTTTCATCCTGTCATCCGGGCCGTCGGGGCCGCTCAGGCGTTCATCCTGTTCATCTTACGGGCGAACGCCTTCACCAACCGTCGTGGCCGCTCGGCACAAATACAAATTCGGAAAAATGTCCATCCTGGTTACAGAAATTTTCCCTCAAAACTCCGCGCGGCTTGATTTTTTAAGCCTCAATCGCCTACAAAGATCAAATAACTCGCTCACTGAAGACGAGGCCCTGAAACCATGAAAATCGCCCCTGGGAGTCATCAGGTCAAACTTAATAAGTCTGACCTGATGACTCCAAGGGGATTTTCCGCAGGAGTTTGTATCGATGCAAGCACAACAGGCGATATTGATTTTCAACGAGGCGGACAGATCGCTCGGCGCTCGCCTGCTCAAGATCGCCATTGAAATTGATCGTGTCGAAGGGTATAGCGAACCGCATGCGATCGCAATCGCGTGGGTGGCCGAGAAGGTCGGGGCGCGGCTGGGACTGCACGGAATCGACCTGACCGCGCTCAAGTTCGCCGCCCTGGCGCATGATCTGGGCGAACGCGCTATGAAGCGCAACTACCTTTTGCGACCGGGGGAACTCGCCTGGGAGGAGACCCTGGATTTATGGCGTCACCCAATACTTGGCGAACAGGCTGCGGGCGAGCTCAAACTTCCACGCCAGACCCAGTTGCTCATCCGCTGGCATCACGAATGGTGGAATGGCGGAGGGTATCCGGACGGGCTGGCGGGCGAATCGATTCCGCTGGGGGCGAGGATCCTGAGGGCGGTTGACAGTTACTTCGCTCTTATCTCTGACCGTCCCCACAGGCGGGGATTCGACAGGGCCGACGCCGAACAAACAATCGCCGACCTGGCCGGCATCGAATTCGATCCTCAAGTGGCCAAACTGCTGTTGCAGGTCCTGGCCGAGGAGGCGGGAGGCGAAGGCCTCTTCGCCTATCCATATCAGGATACGGTCCCTGACGGCGATGAGACGCCGCCGCGCGCCATCGAAAATCAACATCAGCCTCTGGATGAAGTCATTTACGCCAATCCACATGTGGAGATTCCGGCGGAACCGCCGGGCGGCGGCCATAACTCCGCGCCCGGGCCCGCTTCTTCAATCGCGCGTCATGAAACGTTGACTGAGGCGCCGGTTGAAGTAAGAGATGAAATACCGGATAACGCCGTGGCCGAAAGGCCACTGGAAATGGCCGACGCAGGCTTTGCTTCAACAGAGCCCGTTGACGAAGTCGTGAGTGATACCCGGATAGAGGCGTCCGCCGCCGACTTCGCTTCGGCTGATACCATTGAAGAAGTCGTGGTCGGAACCTGGGCGGAATCGCCTACCGCCGAACTCGAATTACCGGAGCCGGCTGAGGAATTTATGGCCCATGAGCAGGCCGAGATAATTCATGACGGCCTCACTCCGCCGGATGCGACCGATGTAATAGAAATAGTCGATGAAGCCGATGTCGAAAGTCATATGGAAGCGCCCGCCGCCGATTTCACTTCATCAGATGCGACCGGCGAAACCCTGGATATAATTCAAACCGAGACGGCCGGCGCGGAAATTCAGATAATCCAGGAGAAGAAAGAGGAGACGGAAAGCTAGCTATTGTATGTCTACTGAAACACAAACAAACCGCCGGTGGCTCGGTTTTGAGCTCAGCGTATTGCGCCGGCTGAAATTTTCAACGATAGCGATTCCATTCGCCGGCCAACCCGACCTCGGCTGGTATCTGAAATTCTGGGGCAAACAGATCCTGAATAACGACATCTGCCAGTGGGCGTGGTGGATGTCGCGCGCGCTGGTCGATAACCAGGGCGAGCGGTTGAATGAAGAGGATGTTTCGCTGACGCTGAGCGAGGCTTATGTGCCTCGCCGCCGGCTGCGCAATCCGGCGCTGGGCCAGCTGTTTGGCGAGATCGACGCCGTCTGGTTCGACAACGTCTGGCTCAACATACAGCAAATAGAGAACGAACACCGCCGCGCGCTGGCCTATTCGACCGTCTTCGGAGTCGGCGATTATGTCTTTTCATTCACGCCCGACACGATAGCGCTGCGGCGGCTTCTCTCGGAAGTCTTCATCGCCTTATGGCGCAACGGCCGCCAGATCGTCAATAATGAAAAGCCCAACTACAGCGTTAATCACGACGCGCACGAATTCATACGCAGCGCTCGAGCCGATCTGATGTTCGCCAGGTTCCCTCGTCCCGAAGGTCTGGCGGCGATGCGGCGCGGCCGGATCGGGTGGCGCGAGACCTGGGTGCGCGGAACCGGCGCCGATTGGAATTCGATCATCGCCGGCCAGCGCGGGCGCCTGGGTGACGACGTGATATCGAAAGAACATTATCTGCAACTGGTCAGTAATTTTCTCGCCCGGGCCAAACATGTTCCCCAGTGGGCGATTTCTCATACCGAGGACGGATTCATATCCGCCGCCGAAATCGGCGAGGTGATCAAACAGTTCCGCCGCATCGACGTGACTTACAACAAGGATTTCTCCGACGTGGTCGGCGGCAGAAACACATTTATCATCGTCGCATAATTGTGGAAGAAAGGGAGTGGGGAGTGGGGAGTGGGGAATTTAATTTTATCCCCATTCCCCATTCCCCATTCCCCATTTCCCATTCCCTATTCCCCATTCCCCAGGAGCAATCTGCGACCTTTCGGGTTATAATGCGTGGGCAAATCCCTTTACAATCGGTTAAGTAGTGGCAATGGAAATCCAACTTAGAACATCCGGCAGCGTTACCATTCTGGATTTAAGCGGTAATTTGACTATCGGCAGAAGCGAAGAGAACCTGCGGGAAACCGTCAAAAGACTGATCGACGAGGAGCGCAGATTTCTGTTGCTGAACCTTTCCGATGTTCCGGCGATTGACAGCTCCGGCATAGGCGCGATGATCAAATCGTTCACGAGCGTCAAGGAAGTTAACGGCAAGCTCAAGATTTTGAAACCTTCGCGGATGGCCAGGCAGTTGCTCTCGATTACCGGCCTGCTGTCAGTCCTCGAAACTTATGACGATGAGACCTCCGCCGTCTCATCATTCTGACGTATTTATGCAAAAACCGGCGCGGCTAAAAATCGTCAATCGTTTCGGCGTCATGCGATCGCTGCCGCTCGGCAATCCGGTTTTCACCATCGGGCGTAAGGGAGATAACGACCTGCAGTTGCTCTCCGATTCGGTCTCGCGCCAGCACGCCGAGATAGTTTACGAGAACGACTCCTATTACCTGGTCGACATCGGCAGCAAGCGCGGCACATTCGTCAACGGCCAGCAAATCGTCCGCTGCGTCCTGCGGCATCAGGACACCATCCGCATCGGTGGCGACGAGGAGCAACAGATCACCTTCCTGGATGACACGGTCGAGCGCGCCTCGGCGATATTCGATAGCTCTCCCCACCTGACGCTCACACAGCAGGCGGATCGCGTGACTTCGGCCAATGAGGAGTTGAAGAAGCTGGCTCGCTTCATTGAAGTCAATCAGGCGTTCAAATTTTCGCTCACGCCAGACGACGTGCTTTGCCTGATCGTCGATGCGGCGATAGAGATCACACAGGCTGAACGCGGCTTCCTGATGTTGCGCAACGCGGCCGGCGACCTGGAATTCAAAGTGGCGCGCGACGACAACCGTAGATGGCTTCAGGGGTCGGATTTCGCCATGAGCCGATCAGTGGTCGAAGAAGCTTTCAACCAGAGCCGCAGTGTGATCATCAATGACGGAGGCGCGTCCGAGCGAAGCATCCCGCGCGAAAGCGTCCGCAGCCTCGATTTGCGCTCGATCGCCTGCATCCCGCTACGCCGCTTTCAGATGACCGAGAACATGGACGCGACGTCTATCCTGAAGCGCGAGGCGATCGGCGTGCTGTACGTCGACAGCCACATCGTCGGCGGGACGATCACCGAAACATCCAGCCGATTGCTCGAATCGCTCGCCTTCGAGGCCACGAAATCCCTCGAAAGCGTGCGCCTGATGCACGAAGAGCGGGAGAAAAAGCAGATCGAGCAGGAACTCGGCGTGGCGCGCCAGGTTCAGGTCGCGCTCTCGCCGACCGCCTTCAAAGTCCCGGACTATTTCGAGATCGCCGCCCACAACATTCCATCGCGCTACGTCGGAGGCGATTTCTACGATTTTATTTCGCTGCGGGACAACCGCTCCGCTTTCGCTCTCGGCGACGTGTCGGGCAAGGGAGTCGCCGCCGCCCTGCTGGCCGCCATGGCGCAGGGCGCGCTACAATCTCAATTCACCGGCAACATGCCGCTCGCCGAAGTC
This sequence comes from Blastocatellia bacterium, assembly GCA_036274535.1. Lineage (GTDB taxonomy): Bacteria > Acidobacteriota > Blastocatellia > RBC074 > RBC074 > JAJVID01. The sequence continues at coordinate 6,369 of DASUFM010000984.1, read as the reverse complement.
GTTTCGAGCCTCAACAAAGTCCTGGTCCAACGCTCCGACTCGAATCGCTTCATCACGCTCTTTTGCGCGACGCTCGACCCGGACGGCCATTTCACCTACATCAACGCGGGCCACAACCCGCCGGTCCTCGCCCGGTCGAACGGCGAGGCCGAAACGCTGACGACCAAATCCGTCCTGCTCGGCGCGTTCGACTTCGTCGAATACAAGCCGAGACAGACCAGGCTTGGCGCCGGCGATGTGGTGGTCATGTATACCGACGGCGTGACCGAGGCCGTCGACGCCGATAATCAAATGTTCGGCGATGATCAGTTGGAGAACCTCGTCAAAGAGAGCGTCAATTTGAGCGCCGAAGAAATCAAGCAGAAGATTCTGGATGCTGTGTTGAATTTTACCGCCGGGCTCCCTCAAGGCGACGACATTACGCTGATCGTACTGAAGATGAAATGAAAATGACGGCCAAGGCGCCTACGCCCTGGCCGAGTCGGCGCAGCGGCTAAAGGAGCCGATCGGATTCAGCATCAGGCTATTCGCTGAAAACAAGACGGAGAAATTTATAAGCGCATTTGAGAACGCCATGTCACGGGATAAAATCGCGTTGCCCGCAGATCTGGAAAGGGAGGCGATCGATCTGGTTTTTGTGAGAGGCGTCATTGAGGGACAGGGGACGCTGGTCGGAGTTTTGAAACTTGGTCATCAACTTTGAATATTTGTCTATCCGTGCCCCGTGAAAGCAGAGGACAATGAGCCGAAAGATTAACATAACAGCGGTATTGGTGTTGGTCGGATGCCTGTTTGGGCCATTGCTTTCGATGGCGCAACAGCAGCGAGGGATAACCGTTGAGCGCAGTGCGCCACATCGAACCGCGCTGGTAATCGGTAATAGTAACTATGAACAGGGAGTGTTGCGAAATCCGGCCAATGACGCGCGAGCGATCGCCGCTACCTTGAAGGATCTTGGATTCGATGTGACGCTTCGTTCCGACCTGAATTTGCGCCAGATGGATGACGCGGTGCGCGACTTCGGACTGAAGATCAAAAACGGCGGGATCGGATTGTTCTATTTCGCCGGGCACGGCGTGCAGGTCGATGGAGTGAACTACCTGGCGCCGGTCGGTGTCAGTGTGGAGAAGGAGCAGGACATAAAATTCGAGATGCTGGACATCGGAAAAGTGACAGCGGAGATGGAAGTGGCCAAAAACGGATTGAATATCCTGATCCTGGACGCCTGCCGCAACAACCCCTTTGTGCGCTCCTTTCGCTCTCCAATCCCGGGTCTTGCGCCGATCAACGCCCCGAGAGGCACTTACATCGCTTTCGCCACCGCCCCGGGAACGACCGCCGGCGACGGCGACGGAGAAAATGGACTTTACACTCAGGAATTGTTGGCCAACCTGAAACAGCCCGGATTGCGGCTGGAAGACATCTTCATTCGGACCCGCGTGGCGGTCAAGAAGAAGAGTAATGACCTGCAGGCGCCCTGGGAGAATGGAGGGCTCGAAGGCGTAGTCGTCCTCAATCAAAATGGCGGCGCCGATTCGACCACATTAACCGCATCGGGCGCATCGGGCGCATCGGGCGCATCGGGCGCATCAGGCGTATCGGGCGTATCGGGGGCGTCTGGAGCATCGCCTGAATCAACCGTACCGGCAGGGGCGGCGTTCAAGAATGCGCCGGTCATCAGCTATTCGGGAATTCCTCTTTCCACTTTGCGTTCCGAGAAATTCACCACCGCCAGTGTCGACGAAACGGGGAAGGTCACGAAACGCGAAGCAGGTCCGGCGTCGTTCTATATGGAGGACCTCGGCAACGGCGTCAAATTGGAGATGGTCTATATTCGCGGCGGCAGTTTTCAAATGGGGTCGCCCCGTAGCGAAGCTGGGCGTGACGAAAACGAGATCCAGCATCCAGTGCGAGTAAGCAATTTTTGGATGGGCCGCTACGAGGTTACTCAGGCGCAATGGCTGGCCGTCATGGGCAAACTGCCGTACCAGCTCGGCATCAATGATCAAATGCCTAAAGGAGATAATCTGCCCATAACCTGCGCCAGTTGGGTCGAAGTCCAGAAATTCATCACCACCTTGAATGGATTGCTGAAGCTGAAGAAGGGGAAGGGTTATAGCCTGCCGAGAGAAGCGGAATGGGAATATGCCGCGCGAGCTGGAACTACGACTCCGTTTCCCTATGGATCGACAATCACGCCGGAATTGGCGAATTATGACTGGAGCACTTCTTACGGCGATAGCCCGACGCGACCTCGCGCAAGCACGTGGATGAATATTATGAAAGTCGGAAGCTTCCCGGCCAATCAGTACGGCCTCTATGATATGTTCGGTAATGTCTACGAATATTGTGAAGATTGGTTGGGAGAATACCCGCCGGGTGAGGGCGAACAAGTAAATCCGACGGGGCCGACCGAAGGAGAGAGACGGGTTGCTAGAGGAGGGGATTATGAGACTTATGCGAAGTCAGCCAGAGCCGCCCGGCGCGTCGGCTACCTTCCCGACACTGATCGATATGCGACTACCGTGGGCTTCCGCCTGGTCAGGAGGTAAGGGTGAAATGTTCGTAGTCCCGCTTAAAGGCCAATGAAGTTAAGTTTGGGCATCGAGGTGGCGACAGCTTTATGACTCTTCAGGCTCAAGGCAGAATCGCTATGATTCGCACAGGGCCGCCGGTTCCGCCTCTGATCTTCATGGGCAGCGCGATGAGCGTCGCGCCTTTCGCGGGCAGGCGTTCGAGATTCGCGACATTTTCCAGGCCGTAGATATTGGCGCCGTTCAAAATCTGGTGCGCGATGAAATCTTTCGAGGGGCCGTGATCGATGCTCGCGGTATCGATGCCGACGCCGTCGATCTTTCTCTGTTTCGCCAGAAACTCGGCCGCTTCGCGCGAAATGCCGGGGAAATGCAGATTGGCGGTATCGCCGGGCGCGTCCGTACCCAGATATCGCTTTCTGTCCGGCCAGAATTTTCCCCACCCCGAACGGACGAGCGCGATCGAGTTGTCGGGTATCTGCCCGTTCGCCTTCTCCCATAAAGCGAGGTCATCGACGGTCAGAAGATAATCGGCGTTCTTCGCGGCGGCCTCGGAAATGTCGATCACGACGGCCGGCGCCACCAGGCGCGAAAGCGGAATCTCGTCGGCCGCCAGCCTGCCCTCGCCGAAATGAATCGGCGCGTCAAGGTGCGTGCCGCCGTGTTCGCTCGCCGCGTATCTGGCCGCCGTGTACCAGTAACCGCCGGCGGACTTCCCCCAGGACTCCTTCTCCCATTGAAATGGCTTCGCGGTCGGCCAATATACTGTCTTGTCGTCGAAGCCATAGGTCAAATCGAAGATCTTCGATTCGTCAATCCTGCTCTGCTCATTGACGGCCAGCCGCGCGACGGAGGACCGATCTGACGTTTTTTCGGGCGCATGCGATGTTTGGTTGAGCGCAAAGAGAACGAATGCGCCGACGAGCGCCGCCGCAACAATCGCCAGAGTCAGTTTATGCATAATCTTCCTCGATTGCGGATTGCGGATCGCGGATTTTTCGTTCTGAATCCGCCATCGGGAATCGCATTTTGCGAGGTTGCAATTGAACCGTTCTTCAATCTGCAATCTGCAATCTGCAATCCGCGATCCGCAATTCTATGGTCTGGCCACGCCGCGGTACATCTCGCCCAGAATCCGCGGCGCGTGGGGCAATAAGAAACGATCGAGAGTGGTGATTTCAAAACCGGCGTTTTCGATCAATTCGTCGATCTTGCGGTTCATATTACATCCGGCGCCGATGACATTCTGAATCGGATTGAATCGGTCCTGCCGCCGCGCGACCTGCGGATCATCGCTGCGCCCATGCTCGAAGAAAACGAAACGGCCTCCGGGTTTCAGCGCGCGGCGAATTTCGCTCAGAGCCGCGGCGGCGTCAGGAATCGAACACAAAGTCAGCGTGGTTACTACCGTGTCGAATTTGTGATCTTCGAACGGCAGCCGCCCCTGCGCGTCGAGCCTCATCCTCGTGACGGGGAATTGACAGGCGGCGACGCGTTTTTCGACCCGGCCCTCCAGCATATTCTCCGAATCGATCGCGGTCAGTCTTGTCACAGTTTGAGGGTAGTAAGGCAGATTCAACCCCGTGCCGAAGCCGATTTCAAGCGTCTCGCCGCGCGCCGGTTCCAGCGCGCGGCGGCGGTATTCGCCGAATTCGCGGGAGCCTGCGCTCCAATCTAGAATGCGGGGGAAGATATATTTCGCGTAAAAACCCATTTGCGTTCAATGCTTCATTTCAGGTCTTCAGGCCTGATCGGCTGCGGATTGAACCGCGTCCGGCGTCCGTTTTGAAAACCCGCGATGAGCGCGGTCGTCCGATCGATATGCTCCTTGCCTGAGAGGATTGCAAAATCGATCGCGAACTTGCGCGTCTCGTTCGGCTTCAACTTCGGCACGCGACCGGCTTTGCGCTCTATGCCGCGGTTGGCGGGAAAACCGGTTCCCGGCTCCAATCCGGTCACGTAGCCCTCTTCAACCGCCGTCGTGTTCTTCCATAAAGTGAAATAGGGCAATTGGTCGACCAGGTAAGACAGCGTCACGCCCTTGTCGCCCGCGGCGTTGCGCAGCATCACCGTGGCGCGATTGTTTTCGTCGGTGAACGGTATCACGCCGTAAACCTGTTCGACGAAACCCTTCGCCGGCGCGGCGTATTCGGCGAATTGATCCAGGCTCTTCGCGGCGTGCGCGTTGAAGGGCCTGACCTCTTTGGCCGCGACCACGAAGCGCGATCCGGCTTCGAGCAGCGGCGGGCCGTAATTCGAGTGGTAGATGATCTGAAACTCCTGGTCGTAGGCCCCGTAATTCTTCACTTCATCTTCGATGCGGAAAGTGTTCGATCCGGGTTCGGTCGAGATCTCGGTCCACAATTCCAGCTTCGGCCCGTAAAACATGCGCTCGTCAACGCGGCCGCGAATCCGAATTCGATGCGGGGCCGCGGCGTCGATCACGACTTCGACTTCGGAAGCGGGAATGTTCCCGATCTTGCCGTGCAGCGTCAAATCCATTTCGGCCTCGTCGCCCGTGTTGTTGATGAACTTGTCTTTACCCGGGTGCCCCGCCCATTCCAGCCCGCAACGAACCATCCATTCGTTGAACCCTTCGAGCCAGCCCAGGCCGCCACGGCTCTGCAAATTGATGAACTGCGGATGAACTATCTCTTTAACCGGCGAATCCCAGCCAAGACGGATGTCGCCCATTTCGACCTTCGCCACCCCCATCCCGCGCGTCGGAATCACTATGAAACTCAGGCGCCCGTTGTCGACGACGATCACGTCGACCCCTTCCTGTTTGCCTCCACGCAGCGTGTATTTCTGAACCGACCACGCGGCGGCCGATTTGAAGTCGAAATCACGACTCGTGATCCGCCAGTCGTCGAGATGAATGTTGCGCGACACACTCGTCAGGGTTTGACGAAATGAGTCGTCGGGCGGGTTGAAAACAAAAGTCGCTGAGAACATGACTAGACAAATGAGCCTTAACACGCCGCTCACTCCTTATGGGCTTGATGATTTTGCCTGTTAAAACGGATGACCGTTTAATGACTATCGCCGCGCCTGATTTATCACACCGGTTTTTCAGAAGCAAATTTATGGACGAAAGAGAAAACGCGGAACACGCGGAAATGACGGAACACACGGAAAAGGCGCCTTGAAACTTTTCCGATTTTCCGCGATTTCCGTCATTTCCGCGTGTTCCGCGTTTTTCACACCTTGATTATCAACTTGCCCTGGTTCGAGCCGTCGAAGAGTTTATTCACCGCCCTAGGCGCTTCCTTCAATCCTTCGACCACGTCCACGCGGTATTTGAGTTTTCCTTCCATGTGCCATTTGATCAATTCGGGGATGGCTTCGGAGGCGCGGGGCAGGTAATCGATCACGATGAAACCCTGCATCTTCGCGCGGCGGACCAGGATGTTGATCAGATTATATGGGCCGGGGACAGGCGCCGTGGCGTTGTATTGCGAGATCATTCCGCAAACGCTGATCCTCGCGCGCAGGTTGATCATCGCCAGCGCGGCGTCCAGGATTTCCCCGCCGACATTATCGAAGTAGATGTCTATGCCTTTCGGACAGGTTCTCTTCAAACCCTGGCGGACGTCCTCGGTCTTGTAATTGATCGCGGCGTCGAATCCGAGCTCATCGACGATCCATTTGCATTTCTCGTCGCTTCCGGCGATTCCCACAACGCGGCAGCCTTTGATCTTGCCGATCTGTCCGACTACGGAGCCGACCGCGCCGGCGGCGGCCGAGACGACGAGCGTTTCGCCCGGCTGCGGATCAGTGATGTCCAGCAATCCGAAATAGGCCGTCAATCCGATTCCGCCGAATAGTCCCAGGT
>DASUFM010000983.1:0-4774 GCA_036274535.1 Blastocatellia bacterium | reverse complement strand
TCATCCTGGATCCCACACACTTCGGGGACGAAAGACCCGGTGGGTTCTCTCTGATCATTGTCGAAAAATCGAAGTTGACTACCAAAGCGGTCCCGAACGCCCGCACTCCAAAGGCTGTCGCCACTTCGGGGCCTTAACTTTATCCCAGTCGCCTTTGGCCGGCACTCTATGCGTTCTCATCGAATTGATGGGAGACCATCGGAAAATCTCGTCAGCTTAAAGGTCCCGGAGTTTTCCGCCGTGTCCGTTCTTTTTGGCGACGTGGTGAATGATGGCGCGCTTCTCGTATTCGCCGGCGAGGCTTTCGATGACCCTGGCCACCTCTCGCAACCGTTCGCCGGTGTTGATCATCTCCAGCAGTTCCTGTTTCTCGGAAAGTTCGATGTCCAGATAGGCCGTCACGATGAACGAAAGGGCCTGAGGATCGTTCGGCAGATCAGGGGCTTCATCTTCTTCATTCTCGCGGTCATCTTTGATCTTGCGGTTTGCGGCGAGAAGCCGATTGAAAGCCGTCTTCGCCCGCTCCGCCTCAACCGTTAAGTCCTCGAACGTTGGTTCATCCTCGAAAAAATCGACCTCGGCCTGGAGGTACTGTTTGCCTTCGATGTATTGGAGCAGGCGAAAACGCGCGCCGCCGACGCAGAGTATATTCGACCTGCCGTCAGGCAGCTCCTGAACGACCGCCACCTCGACCGCGCAACCGACGCTGCCCAGCGGAACCCTGTCCGAGATCGGAGGGGGGGCGCTTTCCTCGCTGGACGGGCGGTAGATGACGCCGAAGGTCTTGTCCTTCTCCATCACATCCTTGAGCATTTTGCGATAGCGCGGCTCGAAGATGTGCAGCGGCGTGATCGCATTCGGAAACTGCACGACCGGCAAGGGAAAGATTGGAATGACGCGATGAGAAGTCATACTGGCCGCATTCTACGCCGATTTCACCCCGCTAGCCAATGCAGCGGCCCCTCTCGCAGCCACGATCCGCGGAAAGAATACGGCCACGAATGAGCGCGAATAAACACGAATAGCGGAAACAAATGGATTGTCAAAATCGGGAAACAGATTCGTGTCCATTCGCGTTCATTCGTGGCTGAAACTCTTTTTCTCAAATGCTATAGAATTAGGCGTCATGGAACCAATCCTGCTTTATAACCGCAAAACCGGATCTCTGGAAGAAGAGGTCGTCTTCGAAAAAGACGTAATGGAATTTTTCTACGGGTCGCGATTCGGCTTTTTCATCACCGAACTGTTATTCAAGCACAGATGGGCGACCGAACTTTATGCCAGGCTGCAACGCGGCCCGGGGTCGAAACCGAAAATCAGGAAGTTCGTCGCAAGCCACGGCATCAACCTCGACGAACTGGAGCGCCCCGTCGAATCGTTCAACACATTCAACGAATTCTTCATCAGAAGATTGAAACCTTCGGCGAGGCCGATTGATCGCGATCCCGCCAGCCTGATCTCGATAGCCGATTGCCGCCTGTCGGTCTATCCGATCCGCGAAGACGCCGTCTATCCGGTGAAAGCCGGATCATTCACGATCGCGCGACTCCTCTCGCATAACGGGGGCGGTGGGGCGATCGCAGCCGGTTATGCCGCCGGTTATGCCGCCAGTTATGCCGCCAGTTATGCCGCCAGTTATGCAGGTGGATTGTGTTTGATTTTCCGCCTGGCGCCTGTCGATTACCATCGTTTCGGCTATGTCGATGATTGCGAACAGTCGCCGGTCGAGTCTATCAACGGATTATATCGTAGCGTACATCCGCTCTCGCTGAGAAAGATGAAAGCCGTCTTCACCGAAAACCGGCGCGAATATTGCGTCCTCAAGACAACAAATTTCGGCGAGGTCGTTCACATAGACGTCGGCGCCACTGGCGTCGGACGCATCGTTCAACATCATCCCGGTGGCGGACGCTTTGTGAGGGGCGAAGAGAAGGGGTATTTCGAATTCGGCGGCTCGACCGTGATTTTGTTGCTGAAACCCGGCGCGGCGAAAATCGATGATGACATCGCGGAATATTCGGGCAGAGGCATAGAGACGATCGTAAAATACGGCGAGAAGATCGGCTGTAAGAGGTTCAAGTAAGCGGAGGATCGAGGATCGAGGATCGAAGATGAAGGATCGAGGATCGAAGGATGGCGCGATCTTCTATCTTCGATCCTCCATCTTCGATCCTCGATCCTCATGGCATTCTTCTTGCCTGTAGGCGGGAGGGATACGACTAATCGGAAAGGGTAGCCTGCTATTTTGTCGAGACTTAAAGGGGCAATTTGCGCGGTCGCGATAGCGCTGCTGTCGGCGATTCTCGCCTTGTTGATCGTCTGGCGCGTTCCAGCCCTGGAGGCGAGCGCGGGGGACTGGTTGATGAGGCAGCGCGGCTTGTTGCCTCCTCCTGACGACATCGTGATCGTCGCCATTGACGAGCAGAGTCTCCAACGTTTCGGTCGCTTCCCCTGGCCGCGATCATTGATGGCGCAGGCGCTCGACGCCATTAAAAACTCCAATCCGAAAGCGATCGCGCTCGACGCTCTTTACGTCGATCAGACGACCAGATCCGATGACGCCGCCCTGGCCTCGGCCGTCAAGCGGGCGGGCAACGTCGTCGTCGCGGCCCAGTTAACGGCAGGGGCTACGAGTGAAGACGCGGTTGAATGGCTGCGACCGTTGCCGGACATAGAATCGAACGCCGCCGGCGTCGGCCATGTCGACGTTAATACCGGGTTCGACGGCGTGGCGCGAACGCTGCTGTTGCGCAAGGCTGATGATCAGGGCGTAGCTTTATGGGCCATAGCGGTCGAACTGGTTCGTGTCGGCGCCGGGCTTCCCGCTGGCGCCATTCGCGCAGTGCCCGATGCCGTCGCCGTCGGCGAGCGCCTCCTGCCCGTCACGCGCGATCCGGACTCCGAACTCATCGAATCAATGTCCATAGGAACCGGTGGCGCCGCCGGCTCGGAGCGCCTGCGCGTGGAGCGATTGTCATTCGATTACATAGGGCCGGCCGGCTCTTTTGCGCCACAGACGATCAGCTTCGGCGAAATCATCGACGGGCGCGTCGATCCCCGGAGACTGCATGACAAATATGTGCTGATCGGCGCGACCGCCGCCTCGCTCGGTGAAAAAGTGGCGTCCCCTTTCATTCAAAGTCTGAGCGGCGGGCGATTGCGCGGCGACTTGATGCCAGGAGTCGAAGTGCTGGCGAATGAAGTCAACGCCATCCTGCGCGGCAGATTTTATCGTGAGGTTCCGGATTGGATCGCCTTCCTCTGTTCTTTCCTGGTCGGCGCCGGAGTGATCATTTTTGCCGCGCTTGCGCAGGGAAGTTATGAAATAGCGCGGCAAATCGCCGCGCTCGGCGTCCTGCTCGCCTTGATTTTATTCAGCTCTTATCTGGCGTTTTCACGGTGGCTGATTTTACCGCCGGTCGCGCCGATGATCTTCGCATTCACGATCGCGACGCCGCTGACACTGTTGTGGCGGGCGCTGGTGTTGAGCCGCGAGATAGATTCGCGAATAGCGGAACTGTCAAAGGCCGGACAATCGTTATTGCCGGCGGCGCCGGTTCAGACCGGGACAGCCGGGGCGGAGGCCGGATTGATCGCGTCCGTGGCCAAGGCGGCCAAGGCGATAGGCTGGAAATGGAGATTGCCGCGCGGCGCTGATTGGAAGGCCCGCGAATTGAAGGCGCTCAACCAGCAGTTGTTACAACGCGCTTTGTTCATCGGCCGCGCCCTGTGGTCCATTGAAGACGGATTGATCATCGCTGCGACCGACGCCAGAATTATCTTTGCCAATCCTCGCGCGGCGCAAATCCTCGGCGTCTCTGAACGGACGCTGGCCGGCGGCGATCTTTTCGAGCGCATCAGCGAGGCCGAATTCCTGCATTTTCAACAATCTCCGACGATCGTCTCGCGACTGCAATCGGCGGAGGCGGCGCGCGAAGCCCTGCGCCGGCTGCTGGAAGAGCGCGAATCAATAGAGCGCGAAATCACCCTCGGCGGAAGCGCCGCGCAACATTACTCACTGCGTGTTTCAACGGTCGCCGACTCGGCCCACGGCGAGGTCTATGGGATTGTCGCGGTCTTTACCGATATTACCCGACATCGCGAATTGCAGCGCACGCAGCGCGACGTGATGGCGCTGGTGACGCACGAATTGAAAACCCCGCTCACCGCGATTCAGGGGATGAGCGAGTTGCTCTCGCAATTCGAAATGGACGCGGCTCGGCGGCGCGAGATGCATTTGATAATCAACGACGAGGCGAAGCGGCTCGCGCGCATGATCGATGAATATCTGGACCTGACGCGCCTGGAATCCGGAGCGCGCCAATTAAGGCTCGCGCCGTTGCGTATCGAACAGCTTATGGAAAGGGCGTTGTTGTTGCTGGATCCCGTGGCCGAACGCGCCGGGGTGAAAATTGTTCGCAATCTCTCGCCGGACCTGCCGCCGATCCTGGGTGACGCCGACCTGATCGGGAGGGCTGTGACTAATCTGGTCGACAACGCCGTCAAATTCAGCCCCGCCAATTCCACCGTCACGGTCAACGCGCGCTCCGAAGGGCCGGCCGTGTTGATCGAAGTCATTGATCAGGGCTGCGGCGTCGCGCCTGAATTTCTGCCCCACATCTTCGAGAAATTCTACCGCGTGCCTCGCGCCGCGAACGCCGACGTTCCCGGCGCCGGACTGGGATTGTCATTGGTGCGGGAAGTCGCCGAACTGCACGACGGAATGGCGACGGTAGAAAGCCAGCCGGGCAAAGGATCGATTTTTACACTTTAT
>DASUFM010000982.1:0-2949 GCA_036274535.1 Blastocatellia bacterium | reverse complement strand
GGTGGGCCGCGTGGATCGGCATTTTTATGACCGCGCTGAACCTGTTGCCTGTCGGACAACTCGACGGAGGGCATGTGACCTATGCGGCGCTGGGGCGGCGAGGCCACAAATTGACGGCCTGGGCTTGTTATATCGGTGTGATTACCCTGGCTGTTCTTTCCATCAAAAACCACACATGGAACTGGCTGGTCTTCACCGCGCTGCTGACGCTGGCGATTCGCGTCGGACATCCCCCAGTCGTGGATGAGGATGAACCATTAGGAGTGGCGCGCGCGCTCGTGGCGATCATCGGCTTGCTGGTCTTCGCCCTCTCGTTCCTGCCATTCCCAATAACTATTCACTGATTGCGGGTTGTGAAGATTAGCCGCAGAGCCGCAGTGAAAGAGAGGGAAAGTGACCGCAGAAACTATATGGCCAGGGCGTCGTTTTTTCTCACTTTCCCTACATCTCTCTTTATCCTGATCTCTGCGCCTCTGGGCCTCTGTGGCTAAGCCTCGTAATCCGCAATCTGGAACGGAGAATCGGAATGATGACTCTTTACGCATCGGACGTGATGGTTAAGGACGTGATTACCGTGACCGAATCAATGCCGCTTAAAGATGTCGCCCGAATGTTCGTTGAAAAGAAGATCACCGGCGCGCCCGTGGTCAACGCCCAGGGGGAACTCACCGGCGTGATCTCTGAAACCGACATCATACGCAAAACGACCAGCATCGGCGCCTGGTCGCCCAGCACCGTCGGACAGATCATGACCAAACCCGCCGTGACGGTCGCCCCCAATGAAACGCTGCAGCGCGTCTGCGAGATGATGTACAACCGCCGCATTCATCGCGTGGTGGTGGCCGAAGGAACTCAAATCAAAGGCATCCTGACGACGATGGACATCCTGCGCGCCATCGCCATGAATTTGAAAGGCGGCGACGATACGTTCGGCGCATCGCGGCGCGCTTAGATATGATAGCCATTGCATGCGTGGAAAGTGATCGCCGTACTGTATCTAGCAGCATGCCTGATCGCTGTTGACGAATCCGACCTGGTGCGCGTCGAGCGCGCTCTCGAAGACCTTTCCGGGATTGAGAACGCCGTTCGGGTCCATGGCGCGTTTGATAGTCTTCATCAATTCAATCGCAGGCTGAGTGATCGCCAGGTCGAAGAAAGGCGCCTTGGCGTAGCCGACTCCGTGTTCACCCGAAATCGTCCCGCCAAGTTCGACCGCCTTCTCGAAAATCCTGCGCACCGTTTCGGCGCCGCGCCTGCGGGTCGATTCCTCGTCGTCCTGCAGCATCACATTGATGTGCAGATTGCCGTCCCCGGCGTGCCCGAAGGTCGGAATCAGAAATCCGGAGCGGTGGCTGAGCCCCTCTATGAAATCGAGCATCGCGGGAATGCGCGACCGCGGCACGACCGCATCGTGATTGAGTTTGATGCGGCCGGTTCTGGCCACGGCCGGAGACATCTTGCGCCGGACTTCCCAGATCGCGTCCGCTTCGGCGTCGTTCGCCGCTTCGCGGAATTGAATCGCATGATGTTTGCGGCACATCTCGCGGACGATCTCGGCTTCGCGCCCGACGGCCTCGCGCAATCCGTCGACTTCTATGATCAACAGGGCGCCCGCGCCGCGCGGCAAACCTGACGGCTCATAATCCTCTATCGCGTTGATCGATGTCCGGTCCAGCAGTTCGAGCGCGACCGGCAGAATTCCGGAACTGGTGAAATCGGCCACGCAGTCGCAGGCGTCGCGCGCCGATTCGAATATGGCCAGGGCCGTGCGCCGCGCCTCAGGCAGCGGAAGCAACCGCAGTATGCAGCGAGTGATGACTCCCAGCATTCCCTCGCTGCCGATCATCAGGCTTTCAAGATGAAACCCCGTGGCGTTTTTCGGCACCCGCCCGCCTGATTTGACGATTTCCCCGGTCGGAGTCACGAAATCCAGGCCCAGCACGAACTGTTTTGTGTTGCCGTATTTCACGCATCGCGGCCCGCCGGCGTTAAGCGCGATGTTGCCTCCGATGAACGATTCCCTCCAACTAGACGGGTCGGGCGGATAAAACAACCCCTCGGCTTCGACAGTCTTCTGCAATTGATAATTCGTCACGGCAGGCTCGACGATCGCCACCAGATCAGCCTTATTGACCTCAAGAATCCGGTTCATACGCTCCGTCGCCAGGACGATCCCGCCTCGCACCGGCACGGCTCCGCCCGTGTATCCCACGCCGCCGCCACGCGCGGTCACGTAAAATTTATGTTCATTCGCCAGCTTCATAATCGCCGCGATCTCTTCAGCCGCGCCAGGGAACACAATGGCGTCAGCGCAAAAAACCTGTTTAAGCGCGTCCTGCGATTTGGCGACGATGACGTCCTGCGCGGTCGAAACATGCTCCATGCCGACGATTGAGATTAATTGGTGAAGGATTTCCGTATTAACTATCGCCATTGTTAATTATTGAACGCTTCCTTTCCCAAGCGCGTCTCGTTCCAGAGCCTCCAGAAACTTGCGCGTAGCCAGTGTGATTTCCGGCTTGCTCGTAAAGTCGGCCTTCTCGGGCAACGGATAGAGCGCGGAAATCACGGCCACGGAATCGGCTCCCGCCGCGATCACTTCCGGAGCGCGCTCATGATTGATGCCGCCGATGGCGACCAGCGGGCGATCGGTCAGTTTCCTCGCTTCACGAACCAGTTCCAGACCGACCACCAGGTCCGGATTCTCCTTGGTCATTGTCGGATAGACCGGCCCTACCGCGATGTAATCAGCCGACGTCTCAAGCGCGGCGCGGAACTGATCAATTGTATGGGTCGAGACGCCGATGATCTTATCCTTGCCCAGAATCTCGCGCGCCTCGGCGACCGATAAATCCTCCTGCCCCAGGTGTACGCCGTCGGCCCCCGCGGTCAACGCCACATCTACACGGTCATTAATGATCAGCGTCGCGCCGGCCTTCCGCGTGAGTC